>JBEPWN010000023.1:0-15120 GCA_041642395.1 Marinilabilia sp.
GGGCGACATCCTGGCATTCCTGCCCGGTGAGGGAGAAATACGCCGCTGCGAAGAAATTCTGAAAAAAAATATGCATGACATATCCATTCATCCGCTGTACGGTCAGCTCCCGCTGGCAGCGCAAATGGCTGCCATACTACCCCATCGACAGGGAAAACGAAAAATTGTTCTGGCCACTTCGATCGCCGAGACCAGTTTAACCATCGAAGGCGTATCCATCGTTGTGGACAGCGGCTATGGACGCACATTGCGTTTCGACCCGGGCACGGGACTTTCAAGACTGACCACCATCGACATCACCCGCGATGCTGCTGACCAGCGGGCAGGCCGTGCCGGGCGCCTGGGCCCCGGGAAATGCTATCGCCTGTGGACACTGGCCGATGAAAGCAGGATGGCAGAACACCGAGTTCCGGAAATTGAAGAGTCTGATCTCTCTTCCATGATGCTGGATCTTTATCAATGGGGAATTTCGGATGTTTACACCCTAAACTGGCCCACTCCACCTCCCAAGTCGCATGTGGACGAAGCCACAGAAACCTTGCAGCAACTGGGCGCCATTGAAAACGGACAAATAACCACGCATGGCCGCGATATGGCAGCTCTTCCCTGTCATCCACGCATTGCACACATGATGTTAATGGCCCAAAAAAATAACTTACTGCCTCTTGCGGCCGATCTGGCGGCCATCCTGGAAGAACGTGATCCGATGCCACGCGAAACAGGCATCGACATCAACCTGCGCATAGAAGCCCTTCGGCGCCAGCGCGCCCAAAACCGCAATAGTAAAATTTGGGGTCGCGTGGAAAAAGTAGCAGAGTCATACTTAAAATTATTCAATGCCATGCCTGATAACGGTCCTTTTGATCCTTATGACACAGGACTATTATTGGTTCATGCATATCCGGGCCGTATTGCTTCTGCCCGTCCGGGAAACGATGCCAGGTTTCAGCTCTCCAACGGAAGCTACGCCATGGCTTCCCATAAGGATGATCTGGCACATGAGCCCTGGCTTTCAGTGGCACATCTGGATGCCCGGGGTGGGATGGGAAAGATATACCTGGCCGCCCCTCTCAATCCCACCGATCTGGCCCCACTGCTCAAATCCTCTTCTACCATTACCTGGGACAGCCGCAAAGGGGGCCTTGTGTCCACTGAAGACCTCAGGATCGGCAGTATTGTGCTGCAATCGAAAACCATGCCGCATCCCGACCCTGAGAAAATAATCAATGCAATTTGTGATGCTATTGAAAGAGAGGGAGATAAGTTGTTGAATTTTAATAACGATGTTCAACAATGGCAAAACCGGATACTGAGCCTCAGAAAATGGCGCTTGGAAGAAAACTGGCCCGATGTCACCACCCCTACCCTTCTTAAAACCTGTCGCGAATGGCTGGCTCCTTATCTTGGTGGAATAAAACGCAATGAGGAGCTGCAAAAAATAGATCTAACCGCAGCACTGCATTATCATCTTGATCATCAAAAACAAAAAGATCTGGAAATACTGGCACCACAGAAAATAACGGTCCCAAGTGGCTCTGCCATCAAATTAAAATATCAGCAGGATGGGTCGCCACCTGTTCTGGCGGTTCGCCTGCAGGAATTATTCGGATTGGCAGATACTCCATCCGTCAATAATGGCCATATTTCGGTCCTTTTGCACCTCCTGTCACCGGGCTTCAAACCGGTGCAGGTCACCAACGATCTTAACAGTTTCTGGAACAACACTTACTATGAAGTGCGCAAAGAACTCAAAAACCGCTATCCCAAACATGTCTGGCCCGACGATCCCTGGAAGGACCCAGCCATACGGGGGACGAAGAAGAGAAAAAAATGATAATGTCTCAATTTTACAATTTCTAAATTTTTAAGCCCGGTACTTTTGTAATGTAAATTTTAAGTGTCAAACTAAAATTTTAGAAAAATGGAAAAATTAATTGCCTGGGTAGAGATCCCATCAAATGACTTTGAGCGAGCGGTAACCTTTTACAACAAACTTTTGAATTTCAACTTAAAGAGTGAATCATGCAACAATGAAAAAATGGCGTGTTTCCCAACCGGAGAAGGAGCAATTATTCAATCTCCCGGTTATGAACCATCGGCCCAGGGAACAATAGTAAGCTTTAATATTGGAAGCAAACTTGATGAAACCATAGAAAAAATTAAAAAGTTAGGCGGTAAAATGGTACATCCCAAAACAAAAATTGAGGTTGAAGGAAGAGGATATTTTGCTCTGTTTATCGATTGTGAAGGAAACCGGGTAGGCATCTATGGAAACTAATTCCTTAACATAGGTGACTGCTGATTAACAGCCAAAATTTGTGTTGAAATTTTAAAACATCAGCATTCGAAATTTTCTTTATAGATTGCTTCCCTGCGTTCCCAATTCTTTTAAGAGCAATGCAGAGAAGTAATCTTTTTATTACTTTTAGTTTATCCATAGTCAAATAATCCGCAAAACGATCCAAACAATAATCTGCCCGGAAAATTTGGATATATATTTGCTGATTAGATTGTAAACTGTTTTAAGAAAAAGTAGCAGGAAGAATAAAAAATCTATGAGCTTTCAGACCATTAAACCATCCGCACACCTCGCCCCTTACATAAAGCAGTATTGGGCCATAGACAATTGTTTGTATGAGGGAAAAACACACACCCAGCGGATTATACCCTCCGGCTTGCCATAGTTGATGATTTATACAGGAAATTTGCCCGTTGCCTCGGTTGCGGAAAAAAGTATGGATGCAGATATAATTGTAAGCGGTCAGCAGAGGGGTTTTTATGATTTAAAAATCACCCGCAGCTTTTCTCTGTTTTCCATAACTTTCCAGCCATTCGGAATGATGATGTTTTTCGATATTCCTCTTTCCGAATTTTATGATCGAAATGTTCCTCTGCAATTCATTTTAAAAGACAATATCAGTTGGCTGGAAGATGCCATTTCTGAAGCAGTATCTTTTCAGGAAAAAGTAGAATCCATTGAAAAATTTTTAACCCAACGGTTATCGAAAGGAAGCGATAAATATGAATTTAAAAGGATAAAAAGCTGCATTGATATAATAAACACATCAAAGGGACGCTCTGATATTAAAACACTCGCCTCTCATGCCTGTTTAAGCAGAAAGCAATTCGAAAGGATTTTTTCAGAATCTATTGGAGCTACTCCACGGCAATTCCTTAAAATTGTAAGGTTTCAAAATGCCATCAACCATAAAGCACATTATCCCGATGATAATCTTACTTCGTTGGCATACAACTGCGGTTTTTACGATCAGGCACATATGAACAACGAGTTTAAAAAAATATCGGGGCTTACTCCACGTGAGTTTTTTAATGAGTGTGAGCCGGTTTCTGATTATTTTGGATAAAATAAAGAAATTGTGAGGCTTCACTCCTAGTGAAACCCTCACTTTCAAGGTAATTTATTCCGCTTTTTCTTCATGCTCATGGGATTGAAGCCAAACATGCTCATCTCCCGAATAATGGGTTCCTGTATATTGCGCGCCGGTGAAGCCAATGTGACACGGCCATCTGCAATTTCTCCGGAGGTAATGTCATCCGACGAAAGAATATGACTTCCCGGATGTTAGCAGAACATCTACCGTCCAAATCAAGCACTACTTTATTAACAAATGAAAAATTACCCAATTTAAGCCACGAAAAATCGGCGCATCACCTCATCATAATTTCCAGCCACATAAATAATCCGGGTGCCCTTCTCCATCATTTTAATCAATTGTCGGACCACTTTCATATGCGATGCCGGAAAGTAAGATCGGCTAAACTGCCAACCATCAATGATGTCACCGTTCAAAATAAGTGTTTCGGGACCGATGCCTTTGAGATATTCAAGAATTTGAGGCGCTTTGCATCCATAGGTGCCGTTTATCTGATATTGTTTGCATACATTCTTCCAAATATCGCTAAATTCCAAAGAACCGGGACTAAAGATCTATTATTTTTAGACAGTCCTTTTTAAAATTATACAGAATTGTTTTTCCCCCCCACAAAAATGTAATACTGGCGGCGACTTCTCAGGAGTAAAACATTAATTTTTACCTGGATAAAGACGAATAATTTAAAAGACAAATACTCAAAAAAGTAGCTGAATTTGTCACGTGACACCCATGAGTCATGTCCCTTGTATCCCTCTCGTACTCGATTGGTAATGTTTTCTTTACATTTCAATTTGAGGTCGTGTTTTTCAAATTCTTTCAAATACTGGCTTTCTGTCCAGTGATGAAAATTCATTTTTCTTTTCCACTTTTCAAAGAAATAACGGTTTTTCCTGGATTGCGAAAGAATATCGGCGATAAGAAAAGTCCCTGTTGGCTTAAGCACTCTGCGAACTTCTTTAAGAAATTTTGGCTTGTCAGGATAATGAAAAGCACTTTCGATGCACAGCAAAACATCCATCGAATTGTCGGGAACATTTTTTATTTCCTGGGCATCGTCCACAAAATAACTAAGATACTGGTGTGTTCCATTTAGGGATTTCGCGAGCTCTATATTTTGGGCATTGATATCAATACCGGTAAAAGACGCCGGTTTATACTGTTCATAAATATACATGCTCTGGGCACCATTGCCACAACCTACCTCCAGTACATGTTTTCCTTCCAGGGAGTCAACATGCGAAATACAATGATTAGTAAGATTAATCTGTCGCTGCTCAAGAGACTCACCTTCATGCTTAAATAATGGGTAATGCAGCATTAATAGTTTTTGATAAAGTTTTCGGTAGGCCTTATTGATTGATTGATAATAGTCCTGTGTGGAAACGCCTGCATCCATAAGGTTGTTTTCAGCCATATGTAGATTTTTGTTCGTTTTACAAAGGCCAAAAGTATGAAATTAGTTAAATACTTCAATGAATCTATTCATAAAATTGTCTGCATTACCAATCTCTGCGTCTTTTCGCGCAGCCCTTACCAAAAAACAGTTCTTTTACTCATGACTTCACGAAAAGCATTGATATCATTCAACAACAACTAAATGTAACCCGCGGAAAACAAATACTTATAAAAGGGCTATAGTTTAAAATCAGGTGTGTATCATTAGAGATTACTTCGGGCATAGCGCTCACAATGATAGACCCTTAGAGGAATGAAGAAAAGATTGGAAGAGCTCAGGACGGCAATGCCACTCTGAGCTCTTCCAACCTCTTCCATATAAAAAGTGAGAGGATGTCATTGCGATCCCGATGAGGGACGAAATCGGGAGAAGCAATCTTTTAAAACAGGGGTAGTCCGTTTTCTTTTCTACCAAGGAAGAAATTTTAAAACAAAGGAATTATCAACGCAAAAGTAAACTACAGCCTTTGTGAACCATTAATATTAATAACCATACTATCAATATTAAAGGATTCACCTTAAATCTAATCCCTAAGGTCCTAGCAGTCTATTGGACTTACATATTTCCCCCAAAAGCTCCGGCCAACCGGGAAAACTTAGGCCTTTGGGCTGATGTCTCAAAAGATTCAGCCAAAGCCATAACCTGTTGCACCACATCAGGAACATTGTCCGGATAGCTGACCGACACCCTGTCCGTTGAAACAACCCAGTCTTTAAGCATCGGCAATTCCTTAGCGGAAAATTGGTTCAGCACCGGGATGCCCATATTTTTTAATGCTGCAGCATTACACGACTGCTCATATTGATGTTTCATAGGAACAACACACAGTTTTTTCCCCAGAAACAACGCCTCTGAAGGAGTTTCAAAGCCGGCATTACACAAAACTCCCGATGCGGAAGACAAACTTTTCACAAAAGCATCACTCTGCACCGGTCTTACTTCAATATTATTAAACGAATAAGGCACACTCACATGTTTTGAAAACACCTGCCACCTAACATTTTGCATGGTGGCCAGCACTCTGATAATATGAATGTCGGAATAAGCCGGAAGGTAAACAGTATAATGACCGAGATTCGAAGGTTTAATTTCCCGAATCGATTTCCTTATGACAGGTGTTGATATATGCCCATTGATACGATTGAAATGAAATCCAATACTTGCTTTAACAGGTGCGTAATGCTTCAATATTCTCTGACCCAACAAGCCGCTTCTTCCGGCAGGTTTGGGAGCCATTGAGTCAATAACCGCAGATTGATGACTCATACCGAAACATTTTTTCCCCCGAAGAGTACAAGCCCAGGCCGAAACAGGCTCAAAATCTGACAACACCATATCATATTGATCAACAGGAAGACTGGCAACTTCTTTAAGAAACTTTATCATTGAATTTTTCCGCCAGGTTCCTTTGATATCTATGCCACCTTTGTTACCAAAGAAAAAACCAAACCCCTGCATACGGTAAGTAACATCAAAAGGAAGTTTCAATTCGCAGTGCTGCCCACTCAATAAAACATCCACATCTCCATATTTCTCAATTTCAGGAACCAAATCAATGGCCCGGGCAATATGTCCGTTTCCTGTCCCCTGTATCGCGTATAATATTCTCATTGATTTATCATTTTTAGCAAACCTCTTAATTTACATCTACAGAAACGCATCCTCTGATCCATTCTTTCAGTCATTGAATCTGCCACACATTTTAATTACCCTAACTACTCATAACTTCATGAAAAGCACTGATAAAAACAGATTTAGACGGCTTGGAAAATGCATCCTCCACAGCAATCTTATCTGCCACAGCCAAATGCGGCTCCCAGTATTTTAGATGCCATTCCCTATTTTCAAATTCAAGCGCAGTCAGATTCTCAACCCAATCCCCGGAATTCAAATATTTAATACTTCCTTTCTCTGTCGTAATTAATTTCTGCGCAGGAGTGTGAATATGCCCACAAATAGCATAATCATATCCTTTCTCTGCAGCCAGATCAGCAACCGTCTGCTCAAACCGGTTAACAGCCTTTGTACTGACTTTTATTTTCTCTTTCGCCTTTTTTGCAATAGACAATTTCTGGTGTCCAAAAACCGATAAAAATGCGTTCACCATTTTATTGAAAACAGTTAACATCCCATAACCATAAGCACCCAGGCGGGCCAGCCATTTTGAATGATGCATAAAAACATCAAATACATCGCCATGAAAAATCCATGATCTGGTACCATCCAGATCAAGCACAACTTTATTTACAAATGAAAAATTCCCCAATTTAAGACCTGAAAAACGGCGCATCACCTCATCATGATTTCCAGCCACATAAATAACTCTGGTACCCTTTTCCATCATCTTAATCAATTGCCTGATAACTTTCATATGTGATGCCGGAAAGTAAGACCGGCTAAACTGCCAGCCATCAATTATGTCACCATTCAAAACAAGTGTTTCGGGATCGATGCCTTTGAGGTAGTCAAGAATTTGAGGTGCTTTGCATCCGTATGTGCCAAGATGTAAATCAGAAATAACGGCAGCTTTGATTTTTCGCCTCACAATGTGTTGTATTTGTTGCATAGAGTGCGTTTTTAGTTCCGGAACAAGATTAATCATTCAATAATAACTAAATGTAACCGCCCGGAGAACAAATTGTTAAGCTTATGAAATCTCAACAAATGATAAATTAACAGAAACCACAAATTAAAACTCAAAGACATAAATTTCACCAGAACAAATTCCGAATATTTAGCTTCAAAATTCAATTTTCACCAATATACTTACAAATTGTTCGCAAACGAACAGTATCTATCCGGAAACGGGCAAAATGTAAAATGTCTTCAATTATTTATTTATCTGTTTTTTAAGTTCTTAGAAGTATTGGAACACCTTTTGATAAATCAAAACCAATTACAATAATAACAATCTAAAATCATATAATTATGAAGCGAGTAAATTTATTTTCAAGTATCATTTTTTCAGTAATGATATTAGCAGGATCAACTACAATGAGTGCAGGAAATCCACCAGCAGTGGCATCGGGACATTCTCAAACATCGTTGGGCGAATACCAGATTACCGAATTGGAACCCGAAACAATCGACAAAGACAGCTTTAGAAAGTTTCAGATTAACTATGAAAATGGAAGTGCTCCCATTACAATACATCTAAACGAGCTCTCAAAGTGCAATGAATTCATAGTACGAAGCAATGTTATGGAAATTCAGTACGTGTGTAAAAAATCAGGTTTTGGAGCAACTACTGTAAAAAACAAATACAGCATCTTTCCGGAACAGACAAATAATATGTTCCTGTCCACAGAAGCCTTACGAAATCAGTCGAAATTAACTAACAGGAACATTTCTGTTGAAAAAGCATTGGGATTAATTGCTTGTTACTATCCTGCACTTTTGAAAAACATTCAAAACATTTCAGCGAATTAACCGAAGAATAATAAATTAGAAGTTTACGATTAATCTTAAAAAAAGGCTGCCATGCAAGGCAGCCTTTTTTTGTGCCGGATATTAGTTGAGTAAACCATCCACCACCCTCGATGGTTATTAAAGTATATAACCCCTTACAATAGACCGTTAGATTTTTAGATGTTAGATGCTAGATTAATTGTATCATATTGAAAAACAACTTCTTAGTACCATAAGTGCATCAAATTTAAACAATTGACTTACAACCCATTACAAAAGTTTAACAAACTTTTGCCCTTATACCGAACATATAAAAGCGACATCACATGCCTGTTGTCGCAGCAAATAATTGTAAAACGAATAAATAAAATGAGATTTAGCAAAACCTTCGGTAACACATATGACTACCTAATGTACTTGCCTGAAAAATTTATTCTCAAGTCGAGACGCGCAAAACTAATATCGAATCTTTCGGGTAGAATTTTGGAAGTAGGTGTAGGAACCGGCATAAATTTCAAACATTACAGCAACGATATAGAACTCACCGGAATAGAACCATCACCCCATATGATGTCTCATGCAAAGAGAAGAAGGGACAAGTTAGTTCTTCCAAATCGCTTCACACTTCATAATATAGGTTGCGGTTATCAGGAAATGGAAAAATTAATCCCCCATAATTCACTTGATGCTGTGGTTTGCACATTGGTTCTGTGTACCATCCCCAACCCGGAAAAAGCCCTGGAAAATTTCATGAAATGGCTAAAACCGGGAGGGCGTCTTATAATTCTTGAGCACATAAGGTCGCACAAGCATTCAAAAGGAAAATTACAGGATCTGGTGACCCCTGCCTGGGAAAAGATGGCCGAAGGTTGTCAACTGAATCGTCCTACGGATAAAATGATCATAAATTCGGGCTTCCGATTACTCCGTGAGAATCGATTTAATATTGGTCTTCCTTTCTATGAAGCAGAATTTGAAAAACCGTAAGTTATACCAACGATAAGTCGCAAAACCCGGTAACGGGATAATATTCATTTATTTGTAAATAACAATAGATATAATAGATCTTTAGAGTTAAGATTTAAGATAAATCCTATAAAATTGATAATATGCACCTTAACAAAAACAGGCTTTGAGTTTTAAACAATTAACTTACAGGCTTTTAAAAAAATAACGGGATACTGAAATAAAAAACGTTGCTTAGCACCCCCCTTCTTTACTTCTGCTTAATTATACTTCCCGATTTTTCACAACATACTCACAGGTGTACCAGAAATACTGAATTCATAAACAATTGAAAATCTACAAGCGGTATTAATCTATAAAATTTACCTCTTTCTTGCCAATGAATTTAAAGCATGGTAACTTCATCAATAGATGATAAGATTTTTAGATAAAAGATTTAAGTTGAATCGTATAATACTAGGCCCCTGTTTGTTTAATATAATATTCCTGCAAATTTTTAACCAAATAAACCTCAGGCTATTACAGAAGCTTAACGGACTACTGTTCAAATAAAATTGAATATAATAGCATCTTTTATATTCATGTTCCAGCCATTTACATCAGTAATAAATTAGTGAAAGAAACATTTATTTCTTTTGACCAGCAATAAATTTTGAAACAATTATCAATAAGCATGGTGATATGAAAAATCAAACATCTGATTCCAATAATTTAAATGATACGCCCGTAGCTGAGGTCATCAATCAGTTCAACAGTGATCCTGAAAACGGATTGAATAAAAATCAAATCAGTGAGAAACGTCAAAAGTATGGCTGGAATACAATTGAGGAAGAAGAGGAAAGCCGCTTCAAAAAATTGATTTCTCATTTTTGGGGTCCCATTCCATGGATGCTCGAAATAGCCTGCATCCTTTCAGCTATTGCCCAACGATGGGAAGATTTTGCGGTCATTTTTATTATGCTGATAATTAATGGAGGAGTGAGTTACTGGCACGAAAATAAAGCTGAAAACGCCATCAGTGCTCTAAAAGAAAAGTTATCCCCTGTCGCCAAGGCGATCCGGAATGGTAAGCAAGAAAAAATATCTTCCAAAGAATTAGTCCCCGGCGATGTGATCATTATAAAAATGGGAGATGTGGTGCCGGCAGATGTAAAACTTTTGGCCGACCAAAATGCAAACATCGATGAATCCGCTCTTACCGGAGAATCAATTCCTGTGGATAAAAAAGAAAATGATCTTTGCTTTTCCGGGACTTCCGTCAAACGGGGAGAAGCCAAAGCAATAGTCATTGCTACAGGACGAAACACCAAATTTGCCAGGACTGTTGAACTGGTTGAAAAGGCCGGGGAAGAATCACATTTCCAAAAAGCAGTGCTGAAAATCGGTAAATTCCTGATCGGAATCACTTTCATTTTAGTCGCTGTCATTGTAATTACCGGTTTACTGCGCAACGATCCCTTTCTGCAAGTAATTATGTTCGCTCTGGTGGTTCTGATTGCAGGAATTCCACAAGCACTCCCGGCTGTTTTATCTGTAACCATGACGATAGGAGCCCGCCGTTTGGCCAGGAAAAAAGCCATAGTTTCAAAACTTTCTTCGATGGAAGAAATTGCAGGACTTGAAGTACTCTGCTCCGACAAAACCGGAACCCTTACTTTAAACAAACTTCAGTTGCAGGACCCCGTAGTGCTGAAAGCCAAAAATAAAAAGGACCTCATCATTGCAGCAGCACTTACCTGCGAACGTGAAGATACCGAAGATCCCATAGACCAGGCCATATTAAAAGGTCTTGAAAATCAGCATGAGCTGGATGAATACGAGATCAAAGAATTTCGATGCTTTGATCCCACACGCAAAAGAGCAGAAGCAGTGGTGACTAAAGACAATCAAACCTACACCGTAGCAAAAGGTGCCCCGCAGGTAATATTGGATCTTACAGAGTCTGATGAAAACCTGGCAAAAGAAATTTCCCAAAAAGTAGATGAATTGGGTGAAAAAGGCTTCCGGGCACTGGGAGTTGCCCGCCGGAAAAATAAAAAATGGGAATATCTTGGTATTTTGCCATTACTGGATCCACCCAGGGAAGGTATTAAAGAGGTTATTCAAGATGCAAAAGAGCATGGCATTGAAATAAAAATGGTTACCGGCGATCATGCTGCAATTGGAAAACAAGTAGCTTCCCAATTGGAGATGGGAACAGATATAAAGTCGGCAAATGAGCTGTTCAAAGAAGATGAAAAAGGGACACACATTAGCGAAGAAGTTGTTACAGCCAACGGTTTTGCCCAGATAACCCCGGAACATAAATTCAGTATTATAAAAAATTTACAAAGCAGAGACAAGATAGTAGGTATGACGGGCGATGGTGTTAATGACGCTCCCGCCCTAAAACAAGCAGATGTGGGTATCGCCGTGGATCAGGCGACTGATGCGGCACGCTCAGCAGCCGAATTGGTTCTTACAGCACCCGGGCTGGGAGTAATTATACATGCAGTAGAAGAAGCCCGCCGCATTTTCGAAAGGATGACCAATTATGCTACTTTTCGAATCACGGAATCATTAAGGGTTCTCTTATTCATGACATTATCTATTCTCATATTCAATTTTTATCCGGTAACAGCGATTATGGTAATTCTTCTCGCTATTCTTAATGACATTCCAATCATGTTGATTGCTTTTGACAATGTTAAAACCGCTCAGCAACCAGTCAGATGGAATATGCCCCGTGTTTTGACGCTGGCGGGTATTCTCAGTGTGGGAGGCGTCATTTCATCATTTATTTTGTTTTGGTATATCACCAATCAGCTAAATTTTTCTGAAGACACCATTCGATCCATGATATTCATTAAATTACTGGTAGCGGGGCACATGACAATATTCCTGACCCGTAACCATGGATGGATGTGGGATAAGCCATACCCTAACCTAAAATTTTTCCTTGCGCTGGAAGGAACACAGGTAATTGGTACTCTGTTTGCAGTTTATGGGTGGATAATTCCGGCTATTGGATGGGGCAAAGCATTGTCTGTGTGGGGATATGCAATTATATGGTTGTTGATTTTCAATGTTATCAAAGTAATTGCCATCCGGATAATGGATAATAAAAACTTGGGACAAAAGCGATCTAAAAAAACACTACAAAATAAGACTTTGAAATAAATAGCCTGGAATAATCATGCACTCTGTTTATTGGAGAACAATTACAAACCAAACCTATAAGTCAGTTTGGCCAAAAATACGTTATGAGGATGAATGTCCCCCAACTCTCTGATATCATTTTCTAACCGGAATGTACCATCATTAATATAATCATCGCGTTGCTGACCCCATACCAGATATAACGTGGAACCAGGAATATATTCCCATCTGGCTACCAGGTTAGATTTAAACTGAAAAATCTTAAATGAAGGATTACCAAAAGAATAATCGGTATTTCCATCTGTATTTTCATCAACATTATAAGATTCGTTGTCTTCATCATAGACAATCTGTTCTTCCCCATAAGGTGCAAACCGGTCAGAATAGGAGGCAGCCCGGCTATCGGTAATGTATTTATAATTGCTGTAGTCACCTGTTGCAATAAAGGGCTGAGCCCAATACTGAATGGAAAGCTCAGGGGTAATACTGAAATTAAGCCTAAGTGACATGCTGGCCGTAGTTCTGTCTATCGATCCCATAAGATAACGGTCATCCTGCTGAAAAGTCTCGGTACTGATATATTGAAGACGGTTTTTACTAAACTCGACAGAAGGTCCTAGTGTAACATCAAGATTGCTTACCGGACGATATTTTATATTGGCCCAGATACGATTTCCCGAGGCATGCCCATGATCATTCTTGTTATGACTGCTACCAAATTGCAAGTGAAAAGCATTCCGGTGATCAGTGCTGGCATACCACCAATATCTCATGGATGCCGGAACTCGAAAATAGGGTCCGCCCCTCAAAAAACTCCTTGATAATGATGGGAGATTGGGATTGATTCCCCCACCAAAACTGTGGTAATTATTAAAAGTCATATTCACATTGATATTTCCCCCTCTTACCATGTTTGTTCCGGCATAGTCCCACATCTGCCATTGATTGAGATTGAACGATAAATCCCGGAAAATACCAAACGGTTTCAAAAAACGATATTGAGCCCACATCAATTGCGACAATTCATCGGCATCTCTTTGATAACCCATATCGTTAAGTTCAAGACCGGGTGACTTCCAGTTTAAAAAAAGCGCATAACTGATATTCCCGTTTCCCAGTTTTCCTAATAAAATGCTCCCTCCATGCCCGGTTAATGAATTACGACTCGAATCAAGTTTTACATGAGAAGCATCCGGGCTTTGATAATATCTCGCTGAGGACCGTTGTGTATTAGTTATCGCCTCTTCATCGCCCCTCACATGGCTGAAAAGACCTCTGACACCAAAAATATATGTTTTGTCTTTCCATTGATGCTGGAAATTAATACCACTGGTATAGGCCTGATCATGCAAAAAATTCAGATGGTCTTCTTCAATATTCCGGTTAGTAGCTGTGAATATCCCGCCCAACAGGGTGTTTCCATTATTAAAATCCTTTTCAACCCGGCTGAGAAAATAATTACTAAAAGGATCAACAGTTTCATGCCGACTTCTGATGCCATCACTGATTTTCGCTCTTGCCTTCCCGGTCATACTTTCCAGAACACCAACCGACCAGCCGTTACGGGTTTTTCCCGTCAGCTTAGCTGCACCTAAAATGGTTGTACTTTCCGGACGGTCAAGATATTCACCATCTCCCGTATCCGGCCAGTGCTGGGGAGATCTGCCTATTCGCCGGGAATAAAAAATATTGTCATTCATAAAATTACCCATCTGCATAAGCCTGAAGTTCATTATGTTACTTCCCTCTATAAAAAATGGCCGTTTCTCTCCGAAATATGTTTCATAAGCAGTCAGATTTACCTGTGAGGGATCAGCTTCTACCTGTCCAAAATCAGGATTGATAGCCATGTCCATGGTAAGATTATTGGTAACACCAAATTTAGCATTTAGTCCCGCATTCAGCGACGATGAACGTCCTTCTGCTTTGAAAGGATTATCCAAATCTTTCTCGAACCGATCAAGTTTAACGACCGTATACGGTGTGATTGACTTTTCTTTTTGAGGCTCAATATCGTCCATGCCTTCAATAGCGCCGAAATGACTAACCCAACCGCCGGCGTCTTTGGGAATGAGATTCCAGTGAACCTCCTCATCGTGTCTGTAAATATTACGTCTTACCTGAAATCCCCATTCCTGAACACCTCTGTTACTAAACCGCAGTTGCGTAAAGGGAATTTTCATCTCAGCCATCCATCCCATACTATCAACATTGGTTTTCACATACCAGATGGGATCCCAATTCAGATCCGAATTATTTCCGTCATCGCTGATCACCCAATCGCTTTTTACACCGGCTACACATACATTAAAAACAAAACATGTACGCTTATCATTATAGCTGTCAATGTAAATCCCTACGTTATCACCCTCCCGGCTATCACGCCTTGAGAGCCTTCTTACAATACTATCCGGATGGTTGTCATAGGCGCGGACTGCTACGTAAAGAAAATTATCATCATACAAGACCTTGAACCCGGTTTTTTCAGAAGGTCGTCTTCCCTCGTAAGGCTCACGTTGTGTAAAATCACATTGCCAGGGAACAGATTGCCATGCATTTTCATCGGTTTTGCCATCAATAACAGGAGGTTCATTCATTAGCTTACTGACATTGTAAGCTTTATTCTGTCCAACAGAAACGGCAGAAATACCAATAAAAACGAGAATCAAAATAAAATAATTAACCAACTTCATAGCATTTCTTTTTATGATTTTGTACCATCTTGTATAATTTTGTACAAAACAAAAGCTGAACCAG
>JBEPWN010000024.1:0-14543 GCA_041642395.1 Marinilabilia sp.
TCACCCTGACTAACCTCCACCGATACCCCTTTTACAACAGTCCGGTTGCTGTACCTTTTCACAAGGTTATCAGTATGTAATCTCATTGAATGCTCTTCTCCCATAACAAAACGAATATTGATGGCCTACATTTAAATTGTATCCAACTCTTTTGACTTCCGTCGCTCCACCCCCCGTGCAATAATGATGCCGGCCTCATATAATAACACGAGCGGAAGGCATACCAGTACCTGACTGATAACATCAGGGGGAGTAATAATGGCAGCCAGGGCAAGAGTTACAACAAGTGAATGACGACGGTACTTCTTCAGAGTGTCAGCAGTCACTAGTCCAACTTTACTCATAAAATAAATAAACATAGGCAACTCAAAAAGAATACCGCTAGCCAGAACGATTGATGAGACAGTGCCGATGTAGGATCCCAGATTTACAATATTTTCAACCTTCTCACTGACCTGATAATTGCCTAAAAAATGCACCGACAAGGGACTGATAATGTAATACGCAAATAAAATACCAATGGAAAAAAGGATGGATGCAAAAAATATAGCACCCCGGCTATGCTCAACTTCTTCCTTATATAAAGCCGGCTTAATAAAACGCCAGAATTCCCAGAAAATAAGAGGGAAAGAAAAGATAAAACCTGCCAGAAAAGAAACCCAAAGATGAGTGGTAAACTGTCCGGTCATATTAATATTCTGCAAAAGAAGTTGAGTCTGATTAATGCACAATGCCTTTATATTAGTACTCTCAGCAAGTTCACACAAAAATCGATTTGTGAAAAATTCAGGATCACTGGGTCCGAGCAAAATAACATCAAAAACAACATCTTTGAAAACAAATGCCAAAATCGCAAAAACAAAAATATACAGAAACGACCTTACCAAATGCCAGCGCAACTCTTCAAGGTGATCCAGAAATGACATTTCCGCCTGGGGCTTCTTACTCATTATGTTCAGTTAATCTGGTTAAACTTTTTGCGAAGATAAAAACACTTTCCAAATTATTTGTTTTTGCTCATACCTTTTTATATCTTCAATGATGTTTTACCAAATTCCTTTCTGCATTTTACATGGTACTTTTCATGAAAAAGGTCTATGAGGAGGAACAACCTCATTAAAAGTAATGTTTACTCACAAAAAAAAGAAATCATGCTATGGTTTCGCAATAATCTATTAAATTTGTTTGCTTTTGGGTAAGCTAAAAGAGAAATTTGGCTGCAACAAGCTGGTTTTGCGTTAGATAAAGAGTAATTGTTAGATTTTGATATGACTAAGCAAGTTGACCTAAGTGGTTATTTGAAAAAGCATTTTGGTTTTGATACCTTTAAAGGAAATCAGGAAGCAATCATTGAAAACGTTCTGAAAGGAAATGATTCATTCGTGCTGATGCCGACAGGAGGCGGTAAATCTCTTTGTTATCAGCTTCCATCTCTCATTCTTGAAGGTACGGCTATTATTATATCTCCACTGATCGCCCTGATGAAAAATCAGGTTGATGCGATGCGCAATTTCAGCGAAGACGATAGCATTGCCCATTTCCTGAATTCATCCCTTACCAAATCGGCAGTACAAAAGGTAAAAGAAGATGTTGTTTCCGGAAAAACAAGGCTGCTTTACGTAGCCCCTGAATCACTAACTAAAGAAGAAAACGTTCAGTTCCTGAAACAGGTTAAAATATCATTCTACGCGGTGGATGAGGCTCACTGCATCTCAGAATGGGGACATGACTTCCGTCCCGAGTATCGCCGCATTCGCCCCATAATAAGCGAAATAGGCAATGCTCCGGTAATTGCCCTCACCGCCACGGCCACCCCAAAAGTTCAACTAGACATTCAGAAGAATCTCGGAATGCTGGATGCCTATGTATATAAATCATCCTTCAATCGTCCTAATCTGTTATATGAAATACGCCCAAAAATCAATGCCAGCCGCGAAATCATAAAACTGCTCAAAGACAGCGCCGGAAAATCGGCTATCATATATTGCCTGAGTCGTAAAAAAGTTGAAGAGCTTGCTGAGACATTAATCATAAACGGGATAAAAGCATTGCCCTACCATGCAGGCATGGACGCTGCCACACGCAGCGGGAATCAGGATAAATTTCTAATGGAAGACATTGACGTCATCGTGGCTACCATCGCATTCGGAATGGGAATCGATAAACCCGATGTCCGGACGGTCATTCATTATGATGTTCCCAAAAGCCTGGAAGGTTATTATCAGGAAACAGGACGCGCCGGAAGAGATGGTGGCGAAGGCCGTTGTGTGGCATTCTACAGCTACAAGGACATTCAGAAACTGGAAAAATTCATGCAGGGAAAACCCCTTGCCGAGCAGGAAATAGGAAAGCAACTGTTGCTTGAAACTGTTGCTTATGCGGAATCTTCTCTTTGTCGCCGTAAAATGCTTTTACACTATTTTGGAGAAAAATACACAACCGAAAATTGTGAAACCTGTGATAATTGTATCAATCCCAAAGAGCAATTTGAAGGAAAAGATTCTATCGTGAAACTGCTGAAGGTGGTAAATGAGCTCAAAGAACGTTTCAAGACAGAGCATGTGGTGCATGTACTCACAGGTAAAGTGACAAGTGTTGTAAAATCATATCATCACAATGACATGGCGATATTTGGATGTGGCAACGAAGAAGATGAAAAATACTGGCATGCAGTGGCACGACAGTCGCTGGTTGCAGGGTTATTATCAAAAGATATTGAAAACTACGGATTACTAAAGGTTACTGATAAAGGACAACAGTACATTCAGGATCCATACAGTATCAGACTGACCCGTGATCACGATTACGATGAAATGGAAGAAGAAACCAGAATTGCCGGGGGAACAGCAGCGGTCGATGTGGCTTTATTTTCCATGCTTAAAGATTTACGTAAGAAAATATCCAAAACCAAAAATTTACCTCCTTTTGTCATATTCCAGGATCCTTCACTGGAAGCTATGTCTACTTATTACCCCGTTAATACCGAAGAGCTGCAAAACATGCCTGGTGTAGGTTCCGGAAAAGCAAGGCGCTTTGGTAAAGAATTCGTGGAACTCATTAAGAAGCATGTTGACGAAAATGAGATTGAGCGGCCCATGGATCTGGTAGTAAAAACGGTGGCCAATAAGAGTAAGCTTAAAGTTTCAATTATCCAGAGCATCGACCGCCAGATATCGCTTGAAGATATCGCCGGATCCAAAGGTATTGATCTGCTGGAACTCCTTAAAGAAATTGAATCAATCGTATATTCAGGCACCCGTGTCAATATTGACTATTACATCGATCAGGTGATGGACGAAGAACATCGCGATGATATTTTCTTCTTCTTTAAAGAAGATGCCGAAACTGATGATATTGGTGCCGCCCTGGAAGAACTTGGAGAAGATGAGTATTCGGAAGAGGAAGTGCGCATGGTTCGCATAAAGTTTATCTCAGAAGTAGGTAATTAGCGTCTGTCTATAAAGCACCATTTGCTTCGTTACGCTTGCCACCAAAATACTCATTTACTCAAGTAAACTCCGTTTTTGGCGGCTTCGCAAGCCTCGCAACTGACATTTTCTAAACAGACACATGGATAATATATTTTTTACCAACTTATTAGATTGGAACTCATTAGTGTTTGTCTATAAATTAATCTTTGCCAATCAAAATTTATATCTTACCTGCATGGTAAGAGTGGTTTTTACGTTTCCTTCAATCCTATTGTATCCGGTTCCCGAATATTCGCGGTCGCTATAGTGCCATTTAGCCGCCCGCAGCCATAAATGCAGATATCTGAAAATTTTATAATTTACAAGTAGCAGATATCTGGTTCCTTCGCCCGAATAAACAGGCACAGAAAACATATACAGGACATGTGGCTCGTATGCGTAAAGGCGGGCCAAATGATCTGAGCTGTTAAAAACCGAATATCGCCCAGTCAGAGTTAACTTCTTATCATTGCTTGTCCATTTAACATCCTGGGCCAGCATACTTCCAAGCTCCCTGTTACCCTGTGTATTCACAAAATGCCACTGCCCAAGGGTTGTAAACTGAAACCCCGAAGATAGTTTATGCCTGTATTGAGCTTTTATCTGGTCATAAACATCATAATCAACAATAACTTCAGTCAATTCTTCCGTATTCTTATTAACCGGTTTTTCGCGATGCCGGTATCGAAAAAGAAGAGAAGACTCGCTGCCAAACTGTTTTTCCACCTGTGCCATCCAGTCAAACCCATCCGATGGAGCATCAACTCTAAATTTCAGCCATTTAAAACGGTAACGATCAAAATACGACGAAATAGAAATGCCATCCATCAACTCCCAGACAATACCTGCATAAAAGCCCTGCTCACCTGAAAAACTGCTGCTTTCACTCATAGGACCTGCCAATGGAGCCCGGTAGTCAACTGAGAAACTTCGATGTCCCAATGCAAGTGAAAAACCAGGTGCTGCTCCCCACACCATTCCGTTCCAAAAAGCAGGACGACTAAAATTATCAATTGCCATTTCCCCAAAAACCAGCAGATTGTTTCTGCTCACCATATAGGAAATCCACGAATTTTCCACTTTCCGGCCGGAAAAATAAAAGCGATTATACGGCTGTGTCGTAGGGCGCAAGGGACGATCCAGTTCATACTGAAAATGCCCGGCTTCAATAGTCATCCACCGACCGGAATAAGAGAGCTTTACTCCCATTACAAGTTCCTCTGTATTTTTTCTTTGTCCGATCTCGCTGACAGTCCGGTGCAGTCCATCCTTCCGGATGCTTGTAAGAGTGCTGTCATCAGCTAAACGTCCGTCCTTCCTCACCAATGAAAAGAAAGGAGTGAAAGTAACGGTTTTATAACCAAAAGTAGCATATCCACCCTGTAAGCCTGACGCTTCGGAGGCAGACAAAGAAGGACGAAAAGAAGAGCGGCGATTCCGGATGCTTGTTGTCATTGAGCTTTTCCGCAAAGGCATACCCGACTGAAGTGCAAGTCCCTGACCGGCGCTGGCTTGGTATCGACCAATAACAGCTTCCCGCATCCAATGTGTAGCATTTTCATACCTCAAATATCCGGTCATCAGATCCAGCCCATCAATCTCTTTTTTAAACATTGGCTCACCGGGATCTTTCTCGGCAATGAAACCGGCACTCAAGCCTCTGTTGGTAAGCAATTCTGTTCTGCTGTATATTTTTGAAGGGTTGCCGGCAAAGCCACTCAAACCCTCCTCATTCACAATGAATCCTTCTTTTTTCTCAGGTTGATATTCACTTCGCAGAAATGTGTCACCCCACATTCTGAATGGCGGTTTTTCCTTTACGCTTTCACCAAAATGAAGAACCGGCTGAAGTAATTTAATGGTTTTGACTGGAAGACCTTCAACTGCCTGAAGTTCATAAATGGAAAAAAACGGTCCGTTTACATATCTTTTAAACAAAATATTCTCAACCTGAATGTCCGACAGAAAAAAAATTCTTTCCATATCTTCACGGCCGGCAGCATTGATATTAATTTGATTTCTGACCAACGAAAGTAAATCCTCAATGATCAAGGTCAGATCTTCAGTTTCCAATTCTCCGGAATACACAGAAACTACATCATTTGCCCATTCTTCAATATCTTCATAAATCTGACCACAGGAGCTTTCAGAAAAAATAACCAGACACCATGCCAATAATAAAGATTTGATCAACGAGATTTTCAAAACCCTCCTCCTTCCTGCTGTCCAAAGTAATATGCAATACCTGTTGTGAAACTCATGCCCAAATGATCGTGATGACTGGCAGAAATATTCATTTCAACACCATACCATCTCAAAGCAGTGCCAATAGCAAGTTTTACAGGTTTGGCTGACAACGCACCACGAAATTCCACCAGATTATGCACACGTGCCGAAAGGCCAAGCGCATAAATTTGACTTGACAAATCAGCTCTGTGAGCAATATCTGCAGTCAGAAAAAAAGAAGGTGAAAGACGAACTCCGCAGGATACAGCAAGAGATGCCGGCAATGGATGGTTTATATCTTCATCTGTAATTTCGGTTTGTCCGGAATTTTCAGCCATAACAGCCAATAAGACATTTTCTGAAATTGAGTATCTGAATCCGGCATCGATCAAAAAAACACCTTGTGCCGGAACCCCGTGGATGTAGCGATAGATATAATCAAACCTGCAACCCATATGCAGATCAGGAGACAGGGCCCTGGCAAAAGCAAGAAATGCCTGTTGAACATTAAAAAGATCATTGCCATAATGACTGTATCCCGCACCGCTATTAATCATCCGGGATGGAACAACAGCAAAAACAGATTTTGCACTAAGAGCCGGAATACCGAAAGAATTGTGATAGCCACCACCCACAATGGTTGATGAAACAGACGAAATGCCGGAAGGATTGGTAAATACCGACCATACGGTGGTGTCACCCGCCCCGGAAAGACCAAGAGAATTGGAAACAGGAGAAGGATAATAATAAATCTGGGCTTCTGTAAGAGCAATCAATAAAAAAGAAAGCCCGGTAAGGACAAGTTTTCTTTTCATTTTAACGGGTCAGAATTTATGGTTCGAAATGATACTGCTTAGCTGACAAATACTAATCATCTGCAAATTACCACTTTCAACCAGAAAAACCAAATATTCGTAAACACTGACAATATTATGCCAGAAAAACCCCGGATAAAACAACTACGAAACCCACAACATATCCGGCAAAAAACTGAGCAGGAGAATGAGCATTGAGATAAAGCCGGGCCAAACCTACAAGTCCCGAGATTATCACCATAACAGAAGTCAGAACAGAAAGATCAATTCCATATCGCATCATAATGCCGAACAAAACAGCTGTGACACCACCGACAGCAATTGCATGGATGCTTATTTTCCAGAAACGGGAAACAGCTATAGCAATGAGTATTCCAATCAACGTTGAAAGAACAAACCATTCTATCAGAGAAGAAATATTTAACCGGCTCAATAAGATATAACCCAAAAAATAAAACAAGCCTGTTGACAGCAAAGGAAAAACACGTTCGCGGGAGGTTTCCATCCTGAAACTCCGGATCAGCTTTATTTGCAAAAACAAAGGTAAAAGTGAAAGAGGCAAAAGACAGGAAGAAACAAATACAATGATATAGATCAGACGCTTCACTTCAAAAGGCAGATAAGACAGATGCGTGCCTGCATTCAGAATAAAAAAAATCCCCAATACGGGCATAAGCATGGGATGAAAAAGAACTGATATTATCTGGCTAAATAGCTTCATCAGGCAACAGAATTATTTATGATTGAATTAATTCACCGAACAGAAAACCAATTACCACTCTTTTCTGAGACGTGCAACCGGAATATTGAGTTGCTCCCGGTATTTAGCAACAGTCCGCCTTGCAATATTGTATGATTTTTCCTGCAAAATTGCAGCCAGCCGATCATCTGTCAAAGGTTTGCGTTTGTCTTCATTCTCGATGCAATCCTGCAATATACTTTTAATTTCCCGTGTTGAAACTTCTTCTCCGGAATCTGTCTGCAAACCTTCGGAAAAGAAATACTTTAGGGCATAGATTCCAAAATGAGTCTGTATGTATTTACTGTTTGACACCCGTGAGATAGTAGAAATATCAAGACCTGTGCGGTCGGCAATATCTTTAAGAATCATTGGCCGAAGTTTGGTCTCATCGCCCTCGAGAAAATACTCATACTGATAATCAAGAATGGCCTGCATCACGGTCATCAAAGTGTTCTGCCTTTGTTTAATGGCATCGATGAACCATTTTGCCGAATCGAGTTTTTGTTTGACAAACATCAGAGCCTCTTTTTGATTCTTATTTTGATTCTTCTTATTGGCCTGATAATCTTCAAACATTTCCGAATAAGTATTGCTGATACGCAATTCAGGAACATTCCTGTTATTAAGCACAAGCCGGGGTTCACCCTCCTCAATTTCAAGAATAAAATCAGGAATGATGTGTTGTACCGTTTTAGTAACAGGATTGCTATATGAGCTGCCAGGTTTGGGATTCAGCTTCAGAATCTCCTCAAGGATATCTTTTAACTCGTCATCCTTAAGGCGCATCCGTTTTTCAATTTTATCGTAATGCTTCCGGGTAAACTCATCGAAATGATTTTTTACCAGGAAGTGAGCCTTCCGGACGTTTGGATTGTCCTGGTTTTTTCTATCGAGTTGCAGAAGCAAACACTCACGCAAATCACGCGCTCCCACTCCCGGTGGCTCAAAATCCTGAACCATTTTCAGAACTTCCAAAGCTTCTTTCTCTTCCACTTCAACATTCTGGGAAAATGCCAGATCGTCGATTACCTCATCCACGTCACGCCTCAGATATCCGTCTTCATCAATATTCCCAATAAAATACTCCGCAATCAAAGCCTGACGTTCGTCCATTATGCGCAGCCCCATTTGGCTGACCAGATGCTCATGAAACGTAGTTCCAGAAGAAAAAGGCACATCTTCCTGCTTATCATCTTTAGAAAAATTACGGGAACTCAGTTTGTACGCAGGAATATCTTCATTCTGGATGTAGGCATCGATTGACATTTCGTCCTTCTCACTATCGGTTTCGGTACTTTTTTCTTCTTCATCGGAGCGGCTTGATTCACGTTCAAGCTCGAGCACAGGATTCTCCTCCATCTCTTCCTTGATACGCTCTTCAAGTTGAGTGGTCGGAATCTCCAAAAGCTTAATCACCTGTATTTGCAAAGGCGATAACTTTTGCAATAATTTTTGCTGTAAGCTCTGTTTTAACATTCCCTGATATTTATTAATAAGGTGAATGCATAATATATGCAATGCACGATTATTGACATTCGGTTCTTACAAAATTACAGTAATTTCGGCAAATCAGGAAACATTAGCTCGTATTTTAAGACTCTGATGCCCTTCGAATAAAATCGCTAATAGAGTATTCAGATCGTTTTACAGCCCTGGTCCCGTTGCTTGTGTATGCGGATATGGGAAAACTCCAAACAACATCCAGGTCCTTTTGTTTTTCAAATACTAAAATTCAGCACTCTTAGGTGCCCTGGGAAAAGGAATGACATCCCTGATGTTGGTCATACCGGTTACAAATAACATCATGCGCTCAAAGCCGAGTCCGAACCCACTGTGAGGGACAGAACCAAACCGCCTGGTATCAAGGAACCACCACATCTCTTCTTCGGGAATATCCATTTCAGCCATCCGTTTGGTGAGTTTTTCATAGCTCTCTTCACGCTGTGACCCGCCAATGATCTCTCCAATCTGCGGAAACAGCACATCCATGGCACGTACTGTATTATTATCATCATTGAGCTTCATATAAAACGCCTTAATATCCTTGGGATAATCAGTTAAAATAACTGGTTTCTTAAAATGCTTTTCCACCAGATACCGTTCATGTTCAGACTGCAGATCGGTTCCGAAACCTTTAACAGGATAATTGAACTGACCTTTTTTATTGGGCTTTGAATTCTCTAATATTTGAATGGCCTCAGTGTAAGACACCCTGGCAAAATCGTCCTCCAACACAAACTTTAATTTTTCAATCAACTCCATTGCACGGTCGGCCTCTTTTTTGTTCTTATCTTCCTCTTTCTGGCGGTTACTTAAAAACTGAAGGTCGTCCTGGCAATTATCCAGTGCATATTTAATCAGATATTTTAGAAACTCTTCTGCCAGATCCATGTTATCGTTGAGTTCATAGAAAGCCATTTCAGGCTCAATCATCCAGAACTCCGACAAATGACGGGATGTATTGGAATTTTCGGCACGGAAAGTAGGCCCGAATGTGTAGATCTCAGACAAAGCCAGAGCGGCCAATTCACCCTCCAATTGTCCCGAAACAGTCAGATTGGTGGGCTTCCCAAAAAAATCTTTTGAAAAATTAATTTTCCCCTCATCATCGCGGGGAATGTTATTCAGATCTAAAGTGGTAACCTGAAACATTTCGCCGGCGCCCTCAGCATCCGAACCGGTGATAATGGGAGTGTGAATATTATAAAAGCCTTTTTGGTGAAAAAACTGATGCACAGCAAAGATCATAGAATGGCGCACACGTGCAATAGCTCCAAAAGTATTGGTGCGAAAACGAAGATGTCCGATCTCTCTTAAAAACTCCAGTGAATGCTTTTTAGGTTGCAACGGATATTTATCCGGATCACTGTCACCAAGTATCTCTATCTTCTTTGCGATAAGTTCCACCTTTTGACCCGATCCTTGGGAACTCTGCAATTCTCCATCAACGGAAATAGCAGCTCCGGTGGTAATACGACGAACCAATGTCTCATCAAAATGCGACATATCAACGATTATCTGTAGATTGTTGATACCAGACCCATCATTCAGGCTAACAAAATTAACCTGTTTGCTTCCCCGACGAGTACGCACCCAGCCTTTTACGGTAAATGTTTTCCCAATTTCGTCAGACCTCAACAGGTCTGCAATCTTTGTCCTCTGCATTAGCTTACTGTTTTTTATTCTGAAGGTCACAAAATTAATGATTTGTTTTTAGTCAAAGGTATTTTTTTGAAATTTATAAAAATGCCGGAAAAACCCAATTATCCTCAATTCAAACATTTCTCTGCATTTCCGTTTGACCTTCAGATTTTTTGTTTGCCAGACTAATAAAAAGTCACTACTTTTGCAAACCTAATAAATCCGTACAGGTAGAAAAGTGATTCCCCACCTGGAACCACCTGCCGGAGAGAATCTTAAAACTGAAATTCAATGTACGCAATTGTATCCATTGCAGGCCAGCAATTCAAGGTTGAGAAAGACCGGAAAGTCTTTGTAAACCGCCTCAATGCAGAAGAAGGAGCCTCAGTTGATTTCGACCAGGTATTACTGGTTGACAACGACGGTGAAATTAAAATTGGTGCCCCTCTTGTTGAAGGCGCTAAAGTAACCGCCAAAATCTTGTCACATCTGAAAGGCAATAAAGTGATCGTATTCAAAAAGAAACGCCGCAAAGGCTATCGTAAGAAAAACGGTCATCGTCAGTATCTAAGTCAGATCCAGATTGAAAACATTGAAGGTTAACCACGAAAAAAATAATGCGATATGGCACATAAGAAAGGTGTAGGTAGTTCCAGAAACGGACGAGAATCAGAAAGTAAACGTTTGGGCGTCAAAATTTTTGGCGGTCAGGTCGTGAAAGCCGGTAATATCATTGTACGTCAGCGTGGCACACAACACCATCCAGGCGATAATGTAGGCATGGGAAAAGACCACACAATTTTTGCGCTTACCGACGGAACTGTAGTTTTCCGCAAGAAACAAGGCGATAAGTCTTTTATTTCTGTTCAACCGGTAGCAGCAGAATAAGTTTATTCGTAAAAAAATTCTCTTAATCTCCTGTTTTTGTTACTTTCGTAACAAATTCAGGAGTTTTTTTATGCTCTTCCGAATTAAATGCAGAAACTTGAAGACACAGATAATTTGAATGATTGAAAAAAAATGCAATTTTTTTGATAAATGTAATTCTGCAATTATAATTTTAAAGCGTATTATAAAAATAAACATATCCTAAAAATATGCTCACACTCAAGTACATTCAGGAAAACCGGGAGGACGTAATTACCCGATTAAAGACCAAAAGATTTGAAGGAGAGGAAATTATTGATCAGATTATTAAGGCCGATAACGAGCGAAAGATCACCCAGTCAGAAGTTGACCGGAAGCAAGCAGAAATGAATACTCTGTCGCGCTCCATTGGTGAACTTTTTAAATCTGGTAAAACGGAAGAAGCGAATCAGGCACGCGCAAAAACAACAGAATTGAAAGAAGACATCCGCCAACTCAATGCCAGGCTGGGTGAAACTGAGATTCAAATACAGGGAATGCTTATTCAGGTTCCCAACCTCCCCCATTCATCTGTACCTGAGGGCAAAGGCGAAGAAGACAACGAAATAGTTCGGGAAGACGGTCGGATTCCTTCCCTTGAAAATGCACTTCCTCACTGGGATCTGGCTGTCAAATATGATCTGATAGATTTTGAGCTCGGAAATAAACTGACCGGAGCAGGGTTTCCTGTCTATAAAAAATGGGGTGCCAAATTGCAACGTGCGCTCATTCACTTTTTCCTTGAGGAAGCTACAAAAGCAGGTTACGATGAAGTAATGCCGCCACTTCTGGTCAACGAAGCATCAGGTTTTGGCACTGGTCAGCTTCCCGACAAGGAAGGGCAGATGTATCATGCAACCGAAGATAATCTTTATCTCATCCCCACAGCCGAAGTCCCTGTAACCAACATATTTCGGGATGTGGTACTCGAAGAAAAAGACCTGCCCATAAAACATTGTGCCTATTCGGCATGTTTCCGGCGCGAAGCCGGCTCATGGGGCAAGCATGTGAGGGGGCTTAACCGGCTTCATCAGTTCGACAAGGTTGAAATTGTACAAGTGGCCCATCCTGACAACTCCTATAAAGTGCTTGACAAAATGGTTGCACACGTTCAGTCACTCATCGAAAAACTGGAATTACCCTGGCGCATCCTCCGTCTATGCGGTGGAGACATCAGTTTTACGGCAGCACTTACCTATGACTTTGAAGTTTTTTCAGCGGCACAGGAACGATGGCTGGAAGTGAGTTCAGTATCCAATTTTGAATCTTTTCAGGCCAACCGGCTAAAGCTTCGGTTTAAATCAGGCACAGAGAAGAAAACCCGGCTCGCTCATACTCTCAATGGAAGCGCGCTGGCATTACCACGCATCGTGGCTGCTATTCTGGAAAACAACCAAACTTCGCAGGGGATTAAAGTCCCGGCAGTATTGGTGCCATTTATGGGCATAGAGTTTATACAATAGATCGTTAGATATTTAGATTTAAGATTAATAGTATAATATTGAAAATATAGCCCTTAGCACTACCTATCCCTATGCTTAAAACAATTGATCAGCAAAACTTTACAAGAGATTAACGGAGTATTACTTATCCAATAACGACTTAGTTTACACTTAATAACAGCCGCATGGGAGAAAACAAATACATATTCAACGCTTCATTTTATGCTACACCGGAACACCGGGAGCAATGGAAAGAGTGGCTCTACAATGAATTCCTTCCTGCTGTAAACAATGATATTCCCGGGTTAGAAACAGAAGTTTTTGAAGTGCTTTCAGCGGTAAACAATGACATGCTGGTATTCTCAGTTCAACTACGCTGTTCTAACATTGAAGAATTAAAAACAATTCAACTAAAAACCATTCCGGTTTTTAAAAGTTTTAAGATCCAATTTGGCGAACGCGTCACAAATTTTAATTCTGTTTTAAAAAAAATTGATTAATCCACAAAAGACGCAAATGTCTACCGCCGCAACTGAAAAAATAATTCTTGGAATAGACCCCGGAACAACTGTGATGGGTTACGGCATTATTGAGATCAACGGAAAAACTCCCAGGATGATCACCATGGGCGTGCTCGAATTGTCAAAATACAAAGATCATTATTTAAAGCTTCAGAAAATATTCGAACGTGTAGTCGGCCTCATTGAGGCTTATCATCCTGATGAATTGGCCATTGAATCCCAGTTTTTTGGTAAGAACGTGCAATCAATGCTCAAACTTGGCAGGGCACAGGGAGTGGCCATTGCAGCAGCATTGTCGCGCTCAATTCCAATATTCGAATATGCGCCCCTTCGCATCAAACAAGCCATCACCGGCCGCGGAAATGCATCAAAAGAACAGGTGGCACTATTTCTACAGCAATATCTAAAACTTAACGAAATGCCAAAATTAATGGATGCTACAGATGCTTTGGCAACAGCACTTTGTCATTTTTTCCAGAACGAAAAACCTGCAAGCAGCGGAGGAGCGAAGAATTGGAACGAATTCATCAGGCAAAATCCAGGAAGAGTAAAATAGAGTACTGAACATGTGGAAAGCTATTTCGCTATGCTTTTGGAATAAAAAAAGCCGTCCCCGAAGTCTAAATCTTAGGGAACGGCTTTAATATGAAGCTATATTTATATTTTCTTCTTAATCTGAATAATTCATAAATATCAATTAGGATGCTCAACCATTTCTGCCCGGATTTTCTGAGCAATACCTTCCATCTCTTCGTCCGACAATTGCAATTTTGGTTTTGAAAAACTAATATCGGTCTCAGCATTCAAAGGAACCAAATGAATGTGGGCGTGAGGCACCTCCAATCCAAGTACGGCAACCCCAATGCGTTTGCATGGCACAGCCTTTTGAATGGCCAGCGCCACTTTTTTTGAAAACACCATCATTTCCCCCAGCTGATTGTCATCCAGATCGAACAAATAATCCGTTTCCTGCTTAGGTACTACCAATGTATGACCTTTAGCCAATGGTCTGATATCGAGAAATGCATAGAAGCGTTTATCTTCAGCAATCCTGTAACTGGGTATGTCACCCTTTATTATTTTTGAAAAGATAGTTGGCATATGCTGATTATTTTTTTGTAATAAATAATTTACAAAGAAATATCGATAATTTCAAAAGGCACAACTCCCGAAGGCACTTTTATTTCCACTTTGTCACCTACTTTTTTGCCCATCAGCCCCTGGGCAATGGGTGTAGAAACAGAAATTTTACCTGCCTTCAAATCAGCCTCCGACTCAGA
>JBEPWN010000025.1:0-14049 GCA_041642395.1 Marinilabilia sp.
GGGCGAAGCCGATCATTACGGCTACAAGAACTCCTCCTTTACTTCTGATTTTTTCTAAAGTTGCCATTGAATACAGATTAAATTTGGTTTTAAATCAGGCTGCAAATATACAAAAAAATGAACAATCTACAGGGCTGTTGGCTTAGCCTGATGATAAATAATAGTTACTTATTGTTTGAGTTTAAGTGTATGTCGATGAGGTTTTTCGTGTTTTAAGACACTGGAATGCTTTGATTGCGGACCGGGAAGAGATCTTTGATTTTTTGCAGGCTTAATTGACAGACTGCAAAAAATGTGAAGTAAACTGTTTTAATGGAATGAATTTATATTGATATTAAACAACAGTTCATTTATGGTTTTCCTCTTGAATCAGTTCTACCAATTCTATTTTTGAGCTGGTTGCTTCGATTATTTTTATAATAAACGAGTCAATGTTGATTTCATCACCTGGCTTCGGGATGGATTCATTGTAGCTTAGAATCAATCCTGCAAGAGTTTCATATTCTTCTGAAACAGGAAGCTCCAGATTGTATTTCTCATTGATGTAATCGACCTCAAGTCGTCCTGAAAATTGATAATGATTATCATGCATTTGTTTTTCAATTAAATCCGAAACATCATGTTCATCAACAATTTCTCCGAATATTTCTTCAAGGATATCTTCAAGAGTTACAATTCCGGCTGTACCTCCAAATTCGTCAACCACCAGGGCTATACTTTTGTGCTCTTTTGTGAAAATTTCAAGAAGTTTAATGGCAGTCATTGTTTCCGGCACAATGCTGATTGGGTTGACTATATTTTTTAACTTTTTTGGATGTTTAAATAGTTCTGAAACATGCACATATCCGATAATGTTGTCGATATGTTCTTTATAAACCAATATCTTTGAGCGGCCAGTGTCAATAAATCTTTTTCTCACGGTTTCTATGCTGTCTTCTATATCTACAGCTTCCAGATCGGTACGGGGTACTGTACATCCTCTGACTTTTACCGATGAGAAATCCATCGCATTTTTCAGAAGTTTTACTTCCTGGGGAATGTCGTTGGCTGATGACCTTTTTTCATGGTGTTCCATGAGCAAATTGTCAAAATCGATTCGTCCAATAACCAAATCTTCAGGTCGGGTGATTCGGTTTGTCCGCGTTACTTTACGGATCAGAAAATTGGATGCAGCAAGTGTTAACTTAGATACAGGATAAAAGAGGGCGTAAAAAAATGACAAAGGAATGCTGAAAATATTAAGCGTGAATGTAGGGTTTAAACGAAAAACTATTTTGGGCAGGAATTCTGCAGTTATGAGAATGATCAAAGTGGAAATAATGGTTTGAATAAACAGAATGGAAACGGCCGAACTAAAATAAATGCTGATAATGGGCTCAAATAACTTGGCCATATATATGCCGTAAATCACTAATGCCACATTATTGCCAATCAAAATGGTGGTAATAAACATTCCCGGCTTATGGATAAAGACATCAATGACTTTGGCCATTCGTGGATTTCTTTTTCGATTTAATTCTACCAAAAGCTTGTTGGCTGAAAGAAAGGCCATTTCACTGCCTGAGAATAATGCAGAGAATAATACAGTCGCAATTATTATGGGTAAATATTCCATTTTGTTTGATGTCGGATACTTTCCTGCAAGATAAGAAAATTCTTAATGATTCCTGTGGCGGGAACCACCGTCGGTCATGATGTGAATGTGGCGAAGAACCGGGTTTACCTGGTTTCCTCTTCCTCAATGGCCAAAATACCACTTATGTTTTTTATGGTGTAATTTTCAAAATTCTCATCCGACTCAAATCCATACCCGGTTAAGATTTCCTCGTCGGTGGTTATTTTTATGAATTCATCGGAGTAAATTCGGTGAGAACGGGAGTCCCAAAAAAGTTGTTCAGTATTAATGACTTCATTTTTGAAATTAACCGCTTCCACATTATTTTGTAATTCCCACAAATCTTCTTTCTCGTAGTAAATGGCATATTCACTTTTGATCTGGGCATCAATTTCTTCTTGTTTGTTGTAAACAATGAGATGGAGCCCGTGTGGAAATTCGGTGTATGGTTCCTCTTGGTTGTCATACTGGTTCATAAGAGGCGCCATGAAAAGATAAGATACCCGGCCGGAATCTGTAATTTCAGACCTGAGATTATGCACCGATAAAGACGGCAGGTTTACTTCATCAACCATAGCCTTGATTTCATCAGGCTGGTTTGACTGGCACGAGCTGGTAAAAAGAAAAACAGCAAGCAGTAAAAAAATACTACCTGCTGCTGTGATCTTAAATATGTTGTTGTATTGTTGCATTTTCTACTTGGATCTGACAGTTGTGCTTTCGCTGATCCAGCCACTTACGAAATATGTTGCCCCAATTTCCAATCCCTGGAAAAAGATCTCATCTTTGGCAGGAAAGTGCTGGCTGTAAACATTGATTAATTCATTGGCTTCGTCTTTTACCTCCGCGTCAACGGATCTGGCTTTGAGAAATTTGTCCACAGCTGCCCAGTATGCGGTTTTGTGTTCAAATTCATTGTCGCCAATATTGCTGGCGGAAGCGGCATAAGCTTTACCTATCAATATGTATGGTTGGCCCCATGTTGGATTCAGTTCTAAGGCTTTCAGTGCGTTGGAACGCGCTGATGAATAATTTTGCTGAGAAATGTAAACCAATCCAAGTTGATAATAGTATTCTGATTTTTGTTTGTCATTGCCAACCAGATCAATGGCTTCTTTGTATAGTTCGATGGCACGCTCTGTATCGTCCCTCTTTAGGTACATACGGGCCAGGCCATATGCCGATGAGCTTGAAGGTTCGATCTGGTGTTGATATTCAGATACCTTGTAAAGCAGTTCAATGTCTTCACATAATTCACGTGCCAGTAAGCGACTTACTCTTTGCAACCATTCAAGGTCATCTTTTTTCTCTTCAAGCTGTGGGGTAAATATTCTTGCTAAAGTATTACAGTCTGCAGCCCCGCTACGTGCAAATATTTCTTCTATTTTCCCTGAAAGGCCTTCAAGCATTTCTTTGCGATTGGCCATTTTGGTATCTTCGATTTGCTTATTTAATGCTTCAATAACGGTTGTGTAATTATTTACAACATCTTCTGATTCCAGTTCGCCATCATTGAACATGGCTACAGTCGTTGTCATATATACGGCCAGGACAGCTGGTTGAGATAACTCTTGCCGGTCTTTAATGGATTCTTTAAGAAGCTGGTATGCTTCATCCCTTACTTCGGCTTCCTTCTTTTTAAACTCGAGCATATCAATGGCTTTCAATCCTTTGATATAAGAAGTGCCATATTTGGGATGATCACCAAAATACTTTATTCGCTGGTCGTACACATTCATTAGATCCTGAAAGTATTCTTCCTTTTTTTCTTCTTCTGAAGCATTTTTCAATTTGTGACTCATTATTTTTACTCCGTCAGTATACAACCGGCGGGTTGATAATGGACACTCATTAAAGGCAACTTCCCAATAAGGATAAGCTTCATCATAGCGATCCTGTTTGACAAGTTCCGAGTAAAGTGACAGGTTTTTGAGACATGTTATGCTGTCTTCGCCATGCCCGTATTTCGAACCGTCTTCCACACCTTTTTGTGCAAAAGCCTGTGTCATAGATAAGAACATTCCCAGAATTATGATTGTAAACGCTTTCATGGAATATAAATTTTGTTAGTTGATACTTTTGAAACCGGTAGCCGGATCTTATTTAATAGATGATCGTCGGTGAAACCCGGAACACAGATTGCTTAATTTTTGACCTTTCAAAAAAATAAACTGTTTAAAAAACAGGTGCAAAGGTAGAAAAATATCAGCAAAATTTATCCTGTTTGCTTCTTCTGTTAATTACTTTATTTAATTAAATTTCCATTGTCTGAACCAAAATTCATGGAATGTAAAGTTAACAGTTACTTTCCCGTATTTCTCGCTCATCTGAAGATCCCCCGTCGGGTTTCTTTTTCCAAATTCAAACGCCAGATTTACCGATGTTTTGGATCTGTTGTGTGGTAGACCTATTCCAAAAGTTATGCCAAAATCTTTTATCTCTTGATTGTTAATCTTGATGTATTCTTCATCATACTTAATACCAGCTCTGTATCTCATTCTCGCGAGATAATTTTGTGATCGAAAATCAGGAATATATTGGGCTCCTGCTGATAAATGCGTGCTGTTGGTTGTTTGAGTGTGCTCATCCGGAAATGTGATGTCTCCCCAGTTTGAGATGGTATAATCAGCAGCCAGTAACAATTGATTTTCACGCCTGTAAGATATGCCAAATCCTATTGTCTGTGCCAGGTCGAAACCGGCAATATCCAAAGTATCGGTTGCTTCAGTTATGATGTTGTTAGTGGTAAAGAGTTTTCCGTCCTCTGAATATTCAAAACCTTTGGCTACAGTGCGCTGAAAATCTCCTTCAACCGAAGTCTGTGGCCTGTATGTTAATCCTAGAGTTATGCTTTCATCTTCTTTCAATTGCTTGGTATATTGTGCACCAAAATCAACAAAAAAGTCGCTGGCATGAAGTTCTGACTGGACACCATATTTATAAGCATTTGCATCATTCAGAAATTCAATAAACGTGGTGTGCTGAATGTTTCCAAATAGATAGGTCCCGTGCAATCCTAATGATAATTCAGGGATTAGTCGAAGGGATATTCCTCCATAGGCTGAAGATAAGTTGCCGGTTCCAATTGCCTTATTCAGGGTTGTTTCATCTGAAAATTCAAAATTGTATCCTGCGTTTGAGAAGGGTCTTAATCCCCATGATGTGTGAATATTCCGGCTTATTGGAAATCCCATGGCAAAGTAGCTGAAATCAATATTGTTGTATGTTTCTTCACCAGCCTGCGATTCTAATATTTGGGAATATCCCGTTAGACCGGCTTCAAAAAAGAAAGACATAGTGTCTATGCCAGAGTAGGAAGCAGGATTCAGAATATTGAGATGATTACTACTTTTCATTCCAATGCCAGTGTTTCCCATGGCGGCGTTTTGACCATAGCCGGTGGGGTTTAATTCGCCCACTCCATATCGGGAAAAGGGTGAATAAGTTCTCTTCTGGGCGAAAGACGTCGCAGTAATTAATAACAATAATAGCGTCAGATGATATCTTGTAAGTTTATGCATTGTATTCAATTATTCGGTTTAGTCCGGATAGTACTAAATTTGGATGTACAAAGATGAGATTTTTTGTGTAGCTGGCAAAAAAAATTGCATCACCTCCTGTAATGATTGTCTTTGCTCCGGAAAATTGCTTTTCCACAGCTGTTATATAGGAGGTCAGTTCCATTTCTACACTATTCTGAACACCAGCCATAATGGCTTCTTCTGTGGTGGTACCCCAAAAGGGGCTTTCCCCTGAGCTGACCAGTGGCAGATGTTTGGTTTGACGATGAAGAGCAGCGAACCGCATTTGAAGACCGGGTGATATGTTTCCACCCAGAAAAGTGTTGTCCGCAAACAAATCATACGTAATGGCTGTTCCGGCATCAACCACTAAAAGTGGAGTTTCCGGATATAGCGATGTGGCTCCGATTACTGCAGCCAATCGGTCTTTCCCTAGGGTCGTCTTACTTCTATATTTGTTTTGAATGGGAATAGGAGTTTGATGGTCAAAAAAAATAAGCTTTCCCGGAAGATAACTGAAATGCTCTTCTAAATATGCTGTTTCATCTGTAACAGAAGAGATAATTACGTTATCGGGAGGATGGAGGTCGGTGTATTTACGCAATGTTTTTTTGTCAAGGAAAATGAGCTTGTGAGTGGCAATTATCTCACTCTTGTCAAAAAAACCTATTTTCGTGCTACTATTTCCCTGATCAATTGTTAAATTCATGTTTCCAAATATTATAGGGCCTGTTGATTTTATAGCTGAATAATGTAAATCTGCAACCTGAATAGCTATTTTTTGTTAATCAAGTGTCTGTTGATAAAATTGACTTAAAGGTCTATTGTTTAGGCATTAGGCTGAAAGTCATCGGCAAAGGTAATTATTGTTTGGCATTTGGAGCTCCAAAAATTGTACCATATTATGCGAAAAGTCTTGATAGTTGAAGATGATCGATTCATCTCGGCAATATTTTCATTATTTTTAAAGGATCTGGGTTTCGATATTATTGGCAGATGCAAAACCGGGGTGGAAGCACTGGAAGAATGTCGTACAAAAAATCCTGACATCGTTCTTATGGATATTCACCTGGAGGGTGATGTAGATGGAATCGAAGTAGCTGAGATCATTCAGCGGGAATGTGATATCCCGGTCATTTTTATTTCAAGTGACACGAGTTCCGAAATTGTTGAACGGGCCATGATTTCCAATTCTTATGGATATCTGATTAAACCTGTCACAAAAAAAGAGTTGGGCATTACTATAGAGTTGGCTTATTACAAGCATAAAGCCGATGTGGATCAAAGAAGACGCGAACAAAGTTTCAGAAACTATATCTCTAAAGCACCGATCCCTATTACCCTCATTCAGGATGGCATGATCAGGTATTTAAATAACCTGGCACTTGATTTATTTAAGACTCATTACATAGAGGATATAATAGGTACAGCTCTGTCCGATTTCGTGGATGATGAGTTTGTGCCTGTGCTTGAGAAAGCTCTGTCCGATGAAAAAAATAATGAAATAGCACCTTTTCACCTCCAGATCAAAACTTTTCATCAGAAACCTCTTAAGGTGCTGGTGCATGCTTCTCCCATTATATTTAACGGATCTCATGCTTTTCAGCTCGTACTTGTAGAAGTTTCGGAATATTTGGCACGCATTAAGGAGCTTGATAAATGGCGTGAGGCCACATTGTCCGGATTAGGTCCGATATTGCTTGTCAATCATCTTTTTGAAGTGGTGGATTACAATCCTGCTTTTAAGGAATATGTGAGCCCTGCTTTCGACATGAGGGGGCATTCTGTTTTTACGATGCGTCCATGGATGAATATTGACAGGGGGGCTTTGGCCAATATTTTTAATCAGAAAAGTAGTGAATATGTTGATTTATCCATAGAAACCACTTCGCACGTATTATTCTGTTCGGCTTATGTCTTGAACAACGGGCAAGGTGATCCCAGGCAAATCCTGGTGGTTTTAAGAAGTGCGCATAAGAAGGATCCATGATTATCATTCTGAAACAGAATTTTCCATGTTCCTGATAATTTTCCTGCAATTCAGATTCTGGTTGTCACTGTATAGATGTGGTTGATATTTCCTGAATGGTTGCTTTTAATGTCTGAATGTCTTTTACATTTTTAATAATGAGCACTAGCTTTTCACCTTTTTGTTGTATCTGTGACTCTTTGGGGTGGCTTTGCACCCATTGCAGTATGTTGCCAAAACAATCTGACTGATAAAACTGTGACTCGGGATTATCTACAAAATGAATTCGGGCAGAATGTTTTTTCAGGAATAACTTTTCGATGCCTGCAGATTTGGCCAACATGCGAAGCCTTACAATCTCCAAAAGTGATTGTACCGGTTTTGGAACAGGGCCAAAACGGTCTTTGAGTTTGTCTTCAAATTTTATGATATTCTCATGATTTTCAATGTTATCAAGTTCTCGGTACAATTCCATGCGCTCTGAGGTATTGCTGATATAATCTACCGGGATATGAACCTCCTCATCGGTTTCAATCTGACAATCATTTACAAAGGCTTTGCCTGTCTCTCCCGGTTTTGGTTGGTTTTTGAAAAGGTTCTGAAATTCGTCTTCCCGGAGCTCAAGCATGGCTTCCTGAAGAATACGCTGATAAGTCTCATAGCCTATGTCGGCAATGTATCCGCTTTGTTCTGCTCCCAGCATGTTTCCTGCCCCCCGAATGTCCAGGTCTTGCATGGCAATATTAAAACCGCTGCCGAGGTCTGAAAATTCTTCGATAATTCGTAACCGGCGTCGTGCATCCTGTGTAAGCGTTGAAGCTGGCGGGGCCAGCAGATAACAAAATGCTTTTTTGTTGGAACGTCCAACCCGTCCGCGTAACTGATGGAGATCGCTTAATCCGAATTGATGAGCGTTGTTTATTATAATGGTATTGGCATTGGATATGTCAAGCCCCGATTCAATTATGGTGGTTGCAATCAGAACATCGTATTCTCCTTCAATGAAATCAAGCATTATTTTTTCCAGCCTGGTACCTTCCATCTGCCCGTGGGCAACTACTGTGCGTACTTCAGGTAGCCAGCGGTTGAGTGTTTTCTCCAGCTCATCAATATTCTGAACGCGGTTGTTGATAAAAAATACTTGTCCGTTTCGTTCCACTTCATAAGTGATGGCTTCTTTTATAATGGCTTCATTGAACATGTGCAGTTCTGTAATGATCGGATGCCGGTTAGGGGGCGCAGTGTTCAGAATAGACAGATCGCGGGCACCCATCAGTGAGAATTGCAATGTACGCGGAATTGGGGTGGCAGTGAGTGTTAATGTATCCACATTGATTTTCAGGCGTTTAAGTTTTTCTTTTATAGTTACCCCGAAACGTTGTTCTTCATCTACAATGAGCAATCCCAGATCTTTGAACATTACGTCCTTGCCTACCAAACGATGAGTTCCGATCACAATATCCACTTTTCCTTCTTTCAGTTCGGTGATGACTTTTTTTGTGCTTGCGGCTTTTCGCAGTCGGCTTACATATTCTACACGACAGGGGAAATCTCGGAGCCTGTCCCTGAATGTGTGATAATGCTGCAATGCCAGAATAGTAGTTGGCACCAGGACCGCCACCTGTTTGCTGTCACTTATGGCCTTAAAGGCTGCCCGAATGGCCAGTTCTGTTTTTCCGAATCCTACATCTCCGCAAACCAGCCGGTCCATCGGCGTGGTATCCTCCATATCGTTTTTGATGGCTTCGGTTGCTTTATACTGATCGGGAGTGTCTTCGTAAATGAAAGAAGCTTCCAGCTCTTTTTGCATAAATGAGTCGGGCGAGAATGCAATACCCGGCTGAGCCTTACGGGCAGCATAAAGAGTGATAAGCTCCCTGGCAATATCCTTAACTTTCTTTTTTGTTTTGTCTTTGACCTTTTGCCAGGCTCCCGTTCCCAATTTGTTGACCCGAGGTGGTTCGTTGTCCTTTCCTTTAAATTTGCTGATGCGATGCAACGAATGGATGTTTACCAGTATCACATCATTGTCTCTGTAAATGAGCTTGATGGCTTCTTGCTTCTGACCGTTTGCATCAGCGGTAACCAATCCACCGAATTTCCCGATTCCATGATCGATATGAACCACGTAATCGCCTGGATTCAGGCGTGTCAGCTCTTTGATGGTAAGCGATTGTCTGGCTGAACGGGCTTTGTCGGTGCGCAAGGAGAATTTATGGTAACGGTCAAATATCTGGTGATCTGTATAGACACAAATCTTCAGGTCGTGGTCGATAAATCCTTCATGCAGCGCATGATCAATTTCTTTGTATGATAATTCTTTGTTGCGATCCTCAAATATTTGCTTTAGCCGCTCCAGTTGACGGGAGTTATCCGAAAGAATAAAAACCTGATAATTTTCGTTCAGTTTGTTTTCAATATCGCTCTCAAGCAGTTCAAAATTTTTCTTGAATACCGGTTGGGGGGATGTTTCAAAGTTGATAACCGGTTCTTTCGATTCGCGACTGATTGTGCTTCCCCAGATGATTTTCTGGAAATGGTTAAATTGTGCGAACAAGTCTGTTGGCTCAATCAGATCTTCGGCCAATGGGAGTCCGTGTATTTCTTCTGCTGTGTCGTCTTTTTTATTTTTGGAAATGACTTTCCGGAAAATATCTGTTGCCTTATCAACAATCTGATGGGGCGACTCCATCCAGATGCTGGTGTTGTTATCCAGAAATTCAGGAAAAGAGGTGTATTCTTTTCCTGGTTTGTTTCTTGTGGTCAGATCGGGTAGTATGGTTACCAGATCCATTGTTTTCTTTGAGAGCTGGCTTTCAATGTCGAATATCCGGATGCTTTCTACTTCGTCGCCAAAGAAATCAATCCTGATTGGATCTTCGTTGGAAAAAGAATAGATGTCGATGATGGAACCCCGAAGAGAATACTGTCCAGGCTCATATACGAAATCAACCCGCTGGAAATTTATTTCCTGAAGAAAATCGGCTACAAATGCCAGATCCAGATGGTCTTTTGTTTGGATAGTCATCGACTGGCCGGTCATTTCCTGGCGGGTAGCAACTTTTTCGAGCAGAGCTTCAGTGTGTGTTACCACCATGCATGGCTTACCTGGCAGCTGAAGTTGTTCCAGTGCTTCGGTTCGTAATATTATATGGTTGCTGTCAGGCTGGCCGAATTCGGGTGACCGTTTATAAGATGAAGGCAGGAAAAATACGGTTGACTCACCGGTAAGTTGTGCCAGGTCGTGATAAAAATAGGCGGCATCCTCTTTGTCGTATAGAACAAACAGGTGCTTGGAGTCAACGGCTGCCGAGGCACCGGCCAGCGCAGCAGATGACCCTGACAATCCTTTCAGGGTGAGTGTTCCTTCCGGATTCTTCAGCCATTTTTGAATCTGTTGAAGTGCCGGGTGATTCCTGAATGTATTTAATAATGTGCTTAATTCGGCCAATGGTAGTTGATGTTTTTTGCAAAAGTAAATAAAAGAAGGGAAATGCCTTAATAAATTTTTTAAGATTCATCGAGCTATATTCTTTTGGGGCCAATTTGTTTGATTATTTTTAGCGAACTGTTGAGCCTCCAATAGTTCGTTAACTTTTGCAAGATCTTTTGAGTCAGTTGTTTATATTTAAAAAGTTTTTTGTATCAAAATGCAGTTTTTTAGTGTCATACGATATATCTACATCTAATATCTAAAAATCTAACGATCTATTGGATCTTAGGTGATTGAATTTAATGGGGATTTCATATTTTTGAGAACAAAATATTAAAGATGCAGGTATCGAAATTTGGCGGTGCATCGGTAAAGGATGCCAATGCTGTACGTAATTTTTGCAGTATAATTGAGAAAATTCAAAAACCTCAGGTCATTGTTGTATCTGCTATGGGCAAGATGACCAATGCTTTTGAGGAATTGATGGATCATTACTATAATGGACAGCATGATTTTATGACCAGCCAGTTTGAGTTTATCAAAGGGTTTCATGAAACCATCGCCATGAGTTTGTTTGATAATTTGTATGTACCCGTACTGCAACCATTCCATGTTCTTATGGCAGATTTGGTTCATCGGTTGCAACAACCTCCATCTATGCATTTTGATTTTGAATATGATCAGATTGTTTCCTATGGGGAATTGTTTTCTACTCTTTTATTAAGTTCTTATCTTAATTATACAAGTAAATTTAATAAGTGGATCGATGTGCGGCAGGTGCTTAAAACCGATGATCTGTTTCGTGATGCCAATGTTGACTGGGATCTTACAGAAGAACTGATGCAGGAAACTTTCACATTCAGTGATGTGTCATTATATGTTACCCAGGGCTTTTTGGGTGGCACAATCAGCAATATTACAACCACTCTGGGGCGCGAAGGGTCTGATTATACCGCCGCAATAATTGGCAATGTGATGAATGCCGATAGTGTGACAGTGTGGAAAGATGTCCCCGGAATTCTTAATGCCGATCCGCGTATTTTCCCTGATGTTGAAAAACTGGATGCTCTGTCTTACGCTGAGACGATTGAATTATCTTATTACGGCGCACAGGTCATTCATCCCAAAACAATTAAGCCGCTTCAGAATAAGCAAATACCAATGTTTGTGAATTCTTTTTTTCATCCTGAGTTACTTGGAACATCCATCAGTGAAAATGAACAACAAAATGAAATTCCGGTATTTATATTAAAAAAAGATCAGGTTTTTATTACTTTTTCGTCTCGTGATTTTTCTTTTATTGCTGAAGATAATTTAAGCAGAATTCTTGCGATGTTCAGTAAATTCAGAGTTAGGATCAATTTATTGCAGACATCGGCACTCAATTTTACAGTTTGCGTAGATAACCGGAAAGAATTAATGCCTTTGCTCGAAACATTTGGGGTGGATTTTTTTACCCGTTACAATGAGAATGTTGAATTATTGACCATTCGTAATTATAATGAACGTACCATTCAAGAAAAGACTCACGGATATCAGATTATTGATTCCCAGATAACCAGAAAGAATGCAAGGTTTGTTTTGTGGAAAACATCGGTGTAAGCAAAATGTGAATAGTTGTTTTACTCGGTCTGAATATCAGTAATTTGTCTAATAATATAATCCGTAGGCCTCAGGACAATCGATTGATCCCGTTCTTTTCTTCGGTTTATTAAAGATAAGATTAATGCCCGCTTTAAAACTAAAGTCTTGCTTTTTGTTAACGACTGGAAATGATTTTGAATCATCGAAAGAAACCATTGCATACCGCAAAGGCAAATATTCTGCTCCTAAATAAAATTGTAAGGGTGACGTTCCGATTACCAGAGAAGCTCCAGGGCCATGACTTCCTCCCGGACGCAGGTTGTAATTCAGATTGAGTTCTAAAAATTGTGCAGGCCTGATATTAGCAGAAATATGTAATTCCTGATTTATCTGATGCTTTTGAAAAACAGTACGTGTTAAAAATCCGACTGAGAGTAAAGGATTTACTATATATGATGCACCAAGATATAGTTTTGGTGTAAGCCACATATTGAACTTTTGTCGATCAACGTTATAGGTTATCAGGTTATTTAGCGTATCTGCTATCTCATCAATATTTTCGTTTAGTTCATTTTCGTCAAATCCGGACATGGAGATTCCTGTAAAAGAATAACTTCCATTAAATGACATCTGGTTGAGATCGTTTGTGAAGCGAAGCAGTCCGATGTCGATTAGTGAACCATAAAATGTCCAATTGTAATGACGGATAATCGTACCAACATCAATAGCCATACCTCCGTTTTTCCATGAGGTGAGATATTGGGAAAAATTTTCTATTGAATTATTGTTAACATTAAAGGATTGGGGAATTTCTTCCAGCTCACTGGCTTCTATTGTAACCGGACCCGAAAAATTTGCCCGGCCATCAATTTGACCATACCATTCAGTCCTTGAAGTGATAAGGTTTAGCGAATTGATGTGGGTTATCCCACCTGCCATTCCGAAAATCGGCTTTATTTTGAAGCCAAAAGATAGGTTTTCAGTCCATTTACGACTATAACTTATTGCAATTTCTTTGTATATTAGTTGTTTTATGTGAGCGGTGGAGAAATCAAAATAAGTATTATCAGGAAAGCCTTTTTCAGTTATTTTGAATAAATCGGATGGAATACTTGCATGAGATATATTTCTGACTGATAGAGAAACGTTGAAATAATGATTTTTTGTTCTTATTCCTGCCCCTAATATGTCTATGTGTGCTTCCATGTTCAGATTTCCCTCTCTGCCTATAGAACTATAAAGCCTTTGGTAATCAAAACTGTTGCTTAGTGGTGTAATTCTGGTTTCATTTTTTGGCTGAAAAAGATCGTTAAATGAAGGATTTAATTGTAATGATATTCCGGCCGAGGGCAGGCTCACATAGATGTCGGTCTCAGGCTGAAATGCAGGGTTTAATGTTAACGTTTGGGGAAGTGATTCAAGGAAATAGTAGCCCATCGGTGATTGTCCGGTTGAGACAAATCCGGAAAGCATTAAAAATAGATGTAAAATAAAAACCCTGCTTATTTGCATTTAGGGATTGTCCCTTTTTTAGTTACATAAAATACAGTGAGCGCCCATAAAATAGCATGAATACTCATATGTTTGGTCAGAAAGGTTTCATTTGATACAGTTAGTTTATCTGTTATCTGAATACATCAAATTAAACCTTTATGGATAGAAACGAATAATACTCTGATTTATTGGTTTCAAATTATCGGATCCGGGGAAAAAATCCATATTTAAGTTATGGCTGAAGATTTAATAAGTTTGGCACCTCTTTCTTCCATGTCCTTCATGGCTTTTTTTGTATCATCGGGCTGCAGATTTACTCCCTTTGTGGCATCTGTTATCAAAAAAGTTTCGTATCCCAGTTGCAGTGCATCCTTTACAGTAAAGTAAACACACACGTCTGCGGCAAGTCCTGTTATATACAGTCTTTTAACAT
>JBEPWN010000026.1:0-13702 GCA_041642395.1 Marinilabilia sp.
TAGGTGAAAGTCTTTACAGTTATTATTTACGTGATTATGCAGGGGTGAATCCTGCTAATGGTGAAGCTTTGTGGTACAGGGAAGATGGTACAATTACGAATGAGTATGCCGATGCTGAACGTCAGATAGTAGGATCACCTGAGCCTGATTTTGCAGGTGGGGCTAATACCAATATTTCCTGGAATGGTCTTTCACTCGCCTTGAATCTTGAATTTAAAATAGGGAATAAAGTGCTTATTGAAGAGAATCGTTATCTTAATTCCGATGGTTTCAACTGGGGCTCAAATCAGGCCAACACAGCTGTGGATTATTGGAAAGAACCTGGTGATGTAAGCAGAAACCCCATTCCCATTGCAAATAATACTACAAACTCGTCAGGTTTCTATAACAGTCGCTGGATGCAGGATGGAGACTATTTAAGAATTAAAAATGTTTCGCTTTCTTACAATTTACCGCAGCGAATTGTTGAACAGGCAACTCTCGGTAATGTGCGTATATATGCAAGTGCATCCAATCTTTTTACTTTCCACGGTGTAGATTTCTTTGATCCGGAACGAGGTGTTGACGGAACAGGATTCGGTGTTTATCCGATGACAAAAAGTTTGATGGGTGGATTGGAAATTACATTTTAATAACTGAAAACTGAATTAAGTATGAAGACAAACAAAATATTAAGCATCTTGAGTCTGGTTTTGGTTATGGGAGTTGCTTCATGTAGTGAAGATTTTCTTGAGCAGCAACCTAACCTTTCTCAGACGAACGAGTTGAGCTTAGCGACTTTTGACGGCATTGAAAAAGCTGTTTTAGGGGCTTATACCCCTTTGTATGACCCAGCCTGGTATGGACGTGACTTTGTTGTTACTGCCGATTTAAAGGGTGGAATCGCGAAAGGCAGTCCCATGAATTCCGGGCGTTTTACTGCCGAGTACTTGTGGAATAATACACCTAACGCTACTTCTGGTTTGTGGACTTTAGGCTATCGATTAATTGCCCGTGCCAATAATGCCATCAATGCATTGGAGGGTTTTGAGGAAACTGACATTACCCAGGAACAAATTGACAATCTCGAGGGTGAGGCTAAATTTCTCAGGGCATTGGCTTATCATGATTTGGTGAGACTTTTCGCTCAGCCTTATTCTCATGATCCGCAGTCGCTTGGTGTACCGGTTGTTTTAGTTACCGAAAATGCTCTGCCAGCACGTAATACGGTAGCAGAGGTATATACCCAGATTGTTAGTGATCTTGAAGATGCCGAAACGAAACTTTCTTCAGAGAATAACCATGGTGGTAATGATACCAAAGCCTGGGCCAATAAAGATGCCGTGAAAGCATTGCTTGCCCGGGTGCACTTGTATATGGAAAACTGGCAGGAGGCTGCCGATTATGCCAGTGAATTGATTACCAATGATAAGTATTCACTTTATACTGCTGATCAATACAGTGTTTTTGAATCAGGTTCAAATGAAGATGGCGTTTGGGGATCATTGACCTCCGGGAGCGAAGATATTTTTATGATATATGGTTCCGAAGGAAATTCAACCCATGGTAACTGGGATGTGATATCTTATATCTTAAATCCAGGTGGTTATGGAGACGTTGGTGCTTCCATGGATGTTATTAATCTTTTTGAGGATGGTGATGTCCGCGGTGATTTAGAAGAAATGTTTACCAATTCAGCTGACTATCCAACAGATTACTGGACACTTAAATATCCTGGTAAAGACGGGAATCTTCGTGAGGACAACATCAATGTACTGCGTTTGTCGGAGATGTATCTTATCCGTGCTGAAGCTTTGTTAGAGGGTGCTTCTGTTTCAGGAGCTACTGCTGAAAATGATCTTAATGCCATCCGAAGTAACCGTGGTGGAGCGTCTGATATTTCTTCTCCTTCGCTTAGTACCGTTTACGACGAGAGAAGACGTGAGCTTTGTTTTGAAGGACATGAATTGTTTGATCTTGCCCGTACAGGACGCTCTCTGGAACGCACCGACTATGATGGGGCTGATAATCAAAATATCCCGTTCCCGGATTATCGTTGGGCAATGCCAATACCTCAGGGTGAAATTGATGCGAACGAGAATCTGGAGCAGAATCCAGGATATGGTGGAAACTAAAAAACTGAAATTTTATGAAGAAATATATTTATAAATCAATCATGTTTGTCCTTGCGCTTGGGGTATTTGCTGCTTGCGAATCGGACCCGGTCATGTTTGACAGCTCCAAAAGCTTCGTGGCTTTTGAGGATAAAACAGCTGATGTGCAGGAAAGTCCTGATGAAGCTGTTGTTCAAATTCCCGTGACTGTTGGCGCAGTTCCTGGTAGTCCTTCGGTTACCGTCGACTTTGAAGTTTCAGAAGATGATTCAGCAATCGAAGGAGAAGATTTTGAAATTCTAAATGACTCCAGATCGTTGACTTTTGATGAAGGTTTCGGGACGGAATACATTCTTGTTAAAGCTATTGATAATGATGAATTTACTGGTGATAAAAATTTCAGTATTCAGCTCACCGGCAATTCTGAAAATTACCCATTGGGTTCGGTTTCTTCTGTAGCAGTTACTGTTGTTGATGATGAACATCCGCTTGCACAATGGATAGGAACCTATAGCGTTGAAGCATTGAGTTATGGTAATCCAGGTCCATGGGATGAAGCTTGGGGAAATGTTCAAACCAAACCTAATCCGGATGATGTAAATGCTCTTTTAATATCCGGTATTGGTGGCGGGCCTAAAGCGATTGTTGCCACATTTGATGTTGAAGAAATGACAATAACCATTCAGCCTGGAGCGAATGTGGGCGATGCATACGGATATGGCGACGTCTTGATGTATCATGGTAATAATGAGTTGGTTGTTGATGAGGCCGAACCCATGGTTGGTGAAATTTCTGAAGATGGAAGCATACATATTGATTTTATTGGCATGGTATTAACCGGTGCTAATGAAGGATATGTATGGGATGTATTCGACACTTATTGGACCAAACAATAATGAAAATTTCTAAAAAGAGACTAATATGAAAAGAAATATAAAGTTTATATATATCGGATTGCTCTCCTTTCTCATTGCAGGATTATATTCCTGCAATGAATTCGAGGAGTTCGAGAGCATTCCAGCAAACGCACCCTCGACAGTAGAATTGACGACTGGCGAAGTTGGTGATTCAAGCATTGTAGTTAATGTTACCAATTCTAGTTCCGGATATGTTGTAGCTGGAATTGCAGAATCTTCGTCGGTAGAGGTTGGTGATGACTTTGATGCTGAAACCTTTGTTAAGCAAAACGTTGGAGGTTATGATTTTAAAAAATCTCAGGTAAGTGGAGGAGAAGCTGTTTCTATGTCATTTGATGATTTAGTGCAAAATACAGAGTATATTATTGTGGTTGTAGGCACTAATACAGATGGTGTTGCAAGTCAGCAGGTAACCGAGATGGTAACTACCAGCGATAGCTATAGTCCCTCATTGGTTGAAACGACTCCTTCCCCTTCTTTAAATCCTGTATTAAGTTCAGACGGTAGTCTTACTGTATCTTTTGATGAGCCTGTTAATTACGATGAAACAAAAACCATTGAGTTTTATGGATATCTTTCTGATGTAACGGAAACATTTGTTAGTGTGGAGATAACTGGAAATGAAGTGGTAATTGTTCCCGAAACTGCTCCGGCACCTAGTGATATTGTTTTTGTTAGCTGGGAAGAAGGTACTTTCTCAGATGCTAATGGTAACTCTATGGGTGCCATGGAATCAGGCCTTGATGATGAAAATGTACCATACGGATTATATTTTGGTGTAGTACCACATGTGTATGAAGCTATATCGGTTACACCGGATACTTCTGCAACTGTTTTACCAACATCTATTGAAGTAATTTCAATAGAGTTCGATGAGTCTCTTAGGAGTTTCGACGAAAGCTTAATGAAAATTATTTATAATTACCAAAACGGTGATATTGTTTCCAAAGCAATTACTGCTGATATGGTTACAATTAATGGTAATATACTCCAAGTTGAGTTGCCATTGCAAGCTTCTGCTGGTCAAAGAATTGATTTTATTGCAGAGGAAGGTGCAATATATGTTGGAGTGGGTAATTCTAATCTCGGATTGCTTAACCCAAGTGCCGAAATGGAAATTAGCTGGGTGATTGAACATCCCCTGCAGACATGGCTGGGTTCGTATACCGTTGAAGCTATTAGCTATGGTAGTCCTGGTGAATGGGATGAAGAATGGGAAGTTACTATTAGCCCTAGTGCAGGCGATTTGAATACCCTTCTTATATCCGGGATAGCCGGAGGCGAAAATGCTATTGAAGCAGTATTTGATGACGAATTGATGACTGTTACAATTAATTCTGGTGCTAATATTGGTGATGCTTACGGATATGGTGATGTGGGCGTTTATAATGGTAATTCTGATTTGACTGTTAATGAAGGGGAACCAATTGTTGGCAATATTACTGAAGATGGTGGCATAACCATCGATTTGGTTGGATTGGTTTTATTAGAAGATCCGAATACCGGTTATGTTTGGGATGTTTTTGATACTATTTGGACGCACCAGTAAAAATTATTAATGTATTGTTCTGTCGTTTTTTAAAATGGACAGATGTTTAAGAATTAGTGAACAAAATGGCCCGGTTATTGATTTATTTAATAACCGGGCTTTTTGTTTTTTCAGACATTTTGTATATTCAATTTGAAAATATAATAAGCAGCACTATTTAGAATTATTAATGTGGCTCATATGAAAAAGATTTATACACTAATATTCTACTTGTTTATTTTTCTTCCGCTTTTTGGTGGTACAGTTGATTCCTTGGAGATTGCCAAGGTGGTGAATGGTTTTGTGGAGATGACATGGTCTGGTGAGGATGATCTTTCTATTGAATCAATTCGTTCACTTCCGGAAAGCAGAGAGGATGAATATTTAGTTGCCGTGGTTGAGTTAGAGCCCCAGGGTTGGGTGCTTGTATCTGCCGATGATCTGGCCGATCCTATTCTGGGATATTCTTTTGAAAGTGATTTCGATGGCCGGCGTTACAGGGAAAATAGTGGTTTGCACTTTTTATTGAAAGGACATAAAAATAATATAAAAAAACTTAGGGAAACTTCTTCTGTTGTGAATCCCAAATGGGAACAACTAAAGCGAAGAGAGGGTTTAAAAAGCACTTCACCCAGTGTTGCACCGTTAATTGATGTAGAATGGAATCAAAGTACAGGGTGGAATGCTTCTAGTCCTGAAGATCCCAACGGGCCAGGGGGACACGTTTATGTAGGGTGTGTTGGTGTTTCCATGGCGCAGGCTATGACCGTTTTCGAGTATCCTTCTAAAGGTGCTGGAAAAAAAACTTACACTCACACCGACTATGGAACACTTACAGTTAATTTTGATAGTTACGGTAATTATAATTGGGTAAATATGAGAACAGACTCACCGAATAGTGATATTGCCGACCTTCTTTATCATTGTGCTGTATCTGTTGAAATGGATTTTGGAGCTGATGGTTCAGGCGCGAGAACCAGAACTGCAGCCTCAGCTTTAAAACAATATTTTTCATATTCCTCAACCGTTAATAGTATTTCCCGTATCAGTGATGATGAAGAATGGATTGCTCTGTTAAATGACGAATTGACCAGCAACCGTTCTGTTATTTATTCAGGTGATGCTGATAATGGTCAGGCCGGCCATGCATTCAATATTGACGGAGTATCCTCAAATGGGTTTTATCACCTGAACTGGGGATGGAGTGGAAGTAATAACGGATACTATAATATTAACAATCTTGCACCGGGTTCCGACGACTTTACAAAAAATCAGGCAGCTATTGTTGGCATAAAACCGATTGAACCCATGCCTACAGATATTTCGCTTACAAAAATGGAATTGATGGAAGGTCGACCCGAAGGGACTGTTGTTGGAAATATAACTGTTGAAGATGAAGCTTCAGACAATGAATATGAATTTATTGTCAGGGGACGGCAAAATATTTTTGGAGAGTATACAGCGGTTGATTTTTATGAAGAAGACCAACAGTTGAAAACTAAAAAAACGTTTGATTATATTGAAGGAGAGGAAAATGAAAAGTTTCTATCAATTAAAGTTACGGATAAATACGGCAATGAACTTTCAGAAGACTTTTATATAAAGATTTTAAAAGACCAAACATTGGAGACCTCCATATCAACAGTTTCAGCTGCAGATGATGTCTGGTATGATCACACTACAGAATATATTTATTTTGATTCGAATCATCCTGTTTCAAGAGATATAAAACTCTTTGATTTGACAGGGAAATTAGTTAAGAATCTTGTTAGGGATGGTAATTCGTTTAATGTTTCTCAGTTTCCCCGGGGTGTATATGTATTAATATACAAAGATGTTCGGGGTAGTGATAAATACAAATATTTTAAATTTATTAGAAATTAGAATTTATTAAATGCTTTGTTATGAAAATTCTACGACAATTGCTTCTACTAATAACAGTGTTGCCTTTTTTTTCATTTGCTTTTGGACAAAGTGCAGATGATAAACAGTCTCCTTATGTGTTTGAGGAGTTTATGCCGGCCATTATTCATTATGAAAATGGTGAAAAAGAGGAAGAGCGTCTGAATTATAATGGAATTACTGAGGAAATGATTTATCAGACAGCTGGTAGATGGTTTGCATTGGATGATTTGAATGAAATTGAAAAAATTGTTTTTGATAGTTATGTTTTTATTCCTTATGGTGACAAGTTTTATGAAAAAATTGGAGATACAAATTATGGTCCCTTTCTTCGGTATAAGTTTCAATTAATTGAACCAGGGAATCCTTCAGCATATGGTGGCAGTGGACAAACGACTGCTACAACCAATTATTCTTCTCTTTCTGATGAAAAGATGCTGTATAATCTTAAGCTTCCTCAGGATTACAATATCGTAAGAAACCAGGAATTTTATTTTATGGTTGACAAAAAATTGGAGAAAGTCTCAAATCGTCGTCATGCCCGAAGGATTATTTCTGACAAACGAAAAAGGATAAATGAATTTGTTAAGGATAATGATATTGATTTTTCTAAAAGGGAGGATATGAAAAAACTGGGTGCTTTTTATGATTCTATTGATTAGATTTAAAGCAAGCTAATATATATATCACTTATCCCGTCAATGGCAATTGTTTTGTCTGCTGATTCAATGACAAAAGGATAATTTCAAGTCTGCTGATGAGTGATTCTGTAAGTTCTTTTTGTATGATCATTCCTAAATAGCCTAAAAGAATTACTCTCCGGTTAAGGCGTTCAAGAATGTCTTTGTCCCAATTACGTTTCACGATTTTGCTCCGGCTTTCAATTTTTCGTATATCATCTATTTTAGTAGTCCTCCGCCCGGCCTTATTTTTTTCATATTTTACTGGCTCAATATTAGCCTGTAATGGTTTCTCTTATCCATTGATATCCATTTAAGACAACAAATATCATCACAATAAATGGTTGTGTGTTAAAATTTGCATGTTTGGCAATGAAGGGTCTTCTTCACAAAAATAATCATTGCTGTTACCCATGATAGGTTTTATTTAGGGGAAGGTTATTTATTAAATCACCTTATTTTTTTATGTACCCCATTGGAAGAGGGTTATTTGTTTAAAATCACTAGTTTTGGAAGAATGGAGGATGAGATATAAGGGGTGGATTAGTGATAAAAATCAAAAAAAATGCAGGGGGGTTATTCTTTGAAAGCAAAAAGTTCTATATTTGTGACAGAATATCTAAATAAGGGCCCTTATCCTTAATAAAACGATTTTAAAGACCTGACATATGTCATGCCCTGGCTTTCAATAAATTTTTGTCGTAAAAAACTTTAGTTAAATTAGTTAAATTTATTAAAACATTCATTAGCTTGGATGCGTTTTATTTTTGTTCTATTTTTTAATTTTAAACCTTTAATCTATGAAGAAAGTACTTTTAGCACTTTCGTTCCTCATGGTGTTTGGGCTTGGTTCTATTTTTGCACAAGCTCAGACTGTTACAGGAACTGTTACGGGAAGTGAAGACGGAATTCCGATACCCGGTGTATCCGTATTCGTACAAGGCACAACGGTGGGTACGGTTACCCAGCCCGACGGAACTTACTCATTAAGAGTTCCCGAGGATGCCGAAACAATTGTTTTTTCTTTCGTGGGCATGCAAACCCAGGAAATTCCTTTTGAAGGACAATCGACTATTGATGTAGCCATGGTTAGTGAATTCATTGCCATGGATGAGGTCGTAGTTACTGCTTTGGGCCTTTCGCGCGCAAAGAAAGCCATTGGTTATGCCAGTACGTCAATTGATGGTGAAGAGATTGCCAGATCTAAATCTGTTAATCCAATGAATGCATTACAGGGAAAAGTAGCCGGTCTTGATGTATCGAGTGCCCCTGGCCCAGGTGCTACCCAGAATGTAATTATCAGGGGTGCGTCTTCTTTTGGAAATAACCAACCCCTTTACATTGTGGATGGTGTACCACTTACCAATGAACAGAATCGAAGTGGGAACAGTCTCAATAATCAGGTTGACTTTGGATCAGGTATCAATGCACTAAACCCTGATGACATTGCGGATCTGACGGTTTTGAAAGGTGCTGCTGCAACAGCTTTATACGGTTCACGTGCTGCCAATGGCGTTATTATGGTTACCACCAAGTCGGGTGGTGATACCGAAGGAAAATTAAATGTGAATTACGATGGTTCATATTCTATTTCGCGTGTTGCCCGTCTTCCTGAGACTCAAAGTCAATTTGGACAAGGTTGGAGTGGTGACAGAGCGCTTGATGAAAATGGAAACTGGGGAGCGCCCTATGATGGGATTGATCGTGTATGGGGTAATGTTGTTGATAATACTCAGCAAATTAAGCCATATGTTTATCTGGAAGACCGGGTGAGAGATTTTTATGAATTCGGTAAAAACATGAAAAATTCTCTTTCATTAAGCGGAGGAACCAGTGAAACCGATTATTATCTGTCTTTATCACAGAATAATATGGATGGTGTAGTACCCACTGATGCGGATTCTTATGACAGATATACCCTTGCCACCAATGCATCTCATTCCGCAGGTAAACTGACAATTAGTTCTTCGGTTAACTTCAGTACGGAAAGTACTTCATCTGTTCCTTCAGGACAGGGAACTTCCGTTTTCAGGTCACTCTACGAAATTCCTGAAGATGTTTCTATTGTTGATTTGGAAGATTACACAAGTAAGTTCAATAATCTGGATAATTATTTTACACCTTATGGTGTTAATCCCTACTATGTATTGAATAAAGACGGGGCGCAACAGGATAAAAACAAGATTTTCGGTAAGTTTCAGCTTGATTATGATATGCTTGAATCGTTGAGGTTTACCTACCGGTTTGGTGGAGATTATGAAACATCTACCTCTGAAACTCATACTGCCGTTATTGAATTTACACCGGGTTCAATTAATTATGAAAAAAATGGACCTTCTAATAATGGGAATTATGAAGAAATGAGAAGAACCAGAATTCAAATGAATCACGATTTCATGGCTATTTTTAATCATGAATTTTCAAGTGATTTGTCCTTTGATTTTATTGGTGGTCTTAATATCAATGATCGCCGATACAACTGGTTAAATGGTGAGATAAATTCAATTGATATTCCTGAATTTTATAACTTGTCGAACAGTTTGTCTCCAGCCATTTCTGATCAACAGAAAGAGGAACGGCGTTTGATTGGTCTTTATGGTACTGCTGAATTTGGCTTTAAAAATTATTTATATGCTACATTGACAGCAAGAAATGATTGGTCGTCCACACTGCCCCAGGAGAATAATTCTTTCTTTTATCCCGGAGCTACTGTGAGTTTCATCCTCTCCGACTTTCTGAATTACCAGGGAGCCGATCTGGGCGTTTTAAGCTTTGCTAAGTTAAGAGCAGCTTACGGTATGACAGGTAATGATACGGAACCTTATTACGTTTATGACAGATATGTACCTGCTTTTTCTGCTCATCCCGGATATCCCAATATTGATAATCTGAGTTTCCCTCTTGGAGGTGTTAATTCTTATATGGCATCCAATCGGTTGGGAAATCCCAATCTGGATCCTGAAATTACCTCAGAGGCTGAATTTGGTATTGAAACCAGATTTTTTGAAAACCGGTTTGGAATTGATTTTGCCTATTACAATAGGTTCACCGATGGACTGATCGCCACTTTACCCAAAGATCCTTCAAGTGGTTATACCCAACAAAGAACGAATTTGGGTGATGTACGCAATGAAGGTTTTGAACTGATAGTCGATGGTTATCCGGTTCGGGGGACTGATTTTCAGTGGCATATTTCTGTTAATTATTCTGTCAATGATAACACTGTCGAAAGTCTGGATACCGATGATGTCTTTTTAGGTGGTTTTGGTACCGGTGGTATTTATGCTGTTGAAGGAATGCCGATTGGACAGTATAAATTTTCCATGGCGCGAAAAGTTGAAATAGATGGCGAGATGCACACGATTGTAGATGGAAGTGGAAATCCCCAAGCCACTGCTGACGAGGAATTTTTAGGAAAGGACATTAATTATGATTTCCGTGCCGGTTTAACCAATACATTTTCATGGAAGGGATTGGCTTTGGCTGCTACATTTGATCTTAGATCTGGTGGGCATATGTTCTCTTATACCAAAGATTATATGCATTGGACAGGAAGTTCGCCCGAAAGTGTTCTTAATGACAGAAAACCATTTATGGTTCCCAATTCTGTTGTAGATAATGGGGACGGCACTTATAGCGAAAATTCCGTCGCGGTGGATCCCACGGCTTTGCATACTTTCTATAGTGAGGGAGGATTTCAGTCTGATGATTTTTCTGTTATCGACAAATCATACTTAAAGCTGAGAGATGTAAGTTTATCGTATGAATTGCCCAAAGCATTGGTGGACAGATTAAATCTTAATAGTGTGACAATGTCGCTGAATGCCAGTAATATTCTTTTGTGGACACCTGCTGAGAATCCTTATGTCGATCCGGAAATCACAACTTTTGGTAATGATATAAGTGCGAAATTTGGTGAATTTGGAGCTAATCCAACCAATCAGTTTTATACCTTTGGGTTAGCTTTTGGTTTCTAATAAATTTAAACAATAAGATATGAATAAGACATTAATAACAATCTCACTGTCTTTCCTGCTTATTTTTGCGTGGGGATGTGAAGATTATTTAGATATTAACCATGATCCGAATGTGATCGAAGAGGTTCCCGATGCAAAGGTGCTTATGCCTGCTGCGCAGGTTGGTCTGGGCAATCAGTTAATGGGATGGGATTTTGGCTTTGGTGGTGCTTATTGGGTACAATACTGGACCCAAAGCTATACTGCTTCTCAGTTTAAGATTCTTTGCGAGTATCGTGAAACAAGCTTTGATGATGCTTATGAAGAACTAACCGCAGGTGTATTGAATGATTTAAAGAGAATTAAAACTATATCTTCGGAAGATGAAACCAATCAAGGTAATTATTTTGTCGCAGAGGCATTGTCCATCTTTACCTGGCAGATTATGACCGATGTTTGGGGTGCTATCCCTTATTTTGAGGCATTACAAGGTGATGAAGGACTTGATGCACCAGCTTTTGATGAGGGAGATGATATCTATGAGTCTCTATTGACACGAGTTGATGAGCTGCTGGCAATTGATCTTTCTGAATCTTCAATTGATGGTAAATTTGATTTTGTTTATGAAGGAGATCTGGATGCATGGAAACGTTTTGCATACGGATTGAAATTAAAATTGATGATTCGATTGTCCGAAACAAGTCAATATAGCAATGGCGATGTTTTGGCATTTATTGAATCTTCAAAAACGGATCTGGGATTAGCACCAGATGAATCGCTCCTTTCTTCCAGTGCTATGATCCTTAAGCATGGTGAAGATCAGGAATCCATTTTTAGTGACATGGAAGGCAAGCGCCATCCAATGAAGGAATTTGAAGAAGGTGAAGCTAATTATCTAACGACTAATGTTATAGCTTCGAAATCTTTTATTGATTATCTCAATGTCAATGGAGATGGTCGTATTAGTACGTTGTTTTCAGAAGGAGACGATGGATATTTAGGTGCTTTCTTTGGAGATTTTGATTCAAAACAAGACTCAGATAGTGACGGTATTCCTGATGATGAGGAAGATTTTTCGGAAGTTCATTTGGCAGCAGAATTACCGCTTATGATTATGTCAGAGTGGGAGGTCAATTTTTATATGGCTGAAGTATATGCCCGTGCCGATGATTTTGAGAGTGCTGAAGCGCATTATGTAAATGGTGTTAGTGCTTCATTTGCTCAGCATGGCATTGCTGACGCTGACACAATTACTGACGCTGATTTGAATGGATATGCTGCGTGGGTTGATATTGATACGCCTGAAGAAGCAATCGAAATGATTGCCATGCAAAAATGGGTCGCTAATGCCAACTATCAGCACATTGAATCTTTCCTTGAAAGAAATCGCACCAAATATCCATCTGTTGATGATATAGACATTAGCAGTGACAGGCAAAGTGCATGGGATAATTTTCCGGTGGGATCATTAACTATTTCTGTGAACGGAAGAGTTAAAACCAATGGTCAATTGCCGGCGTCACCAATATATCCTCCAAATGTATTAACCAGGAATCCCAATTCACCTGGTCAGAAACTTGATTTACTGGAAAAAATATGGTGGGATCAAAAATCAGGAAAATAATAAAATAACTTCTGAATATTATGAAAAAAATATTTTTAATATTTGCATTGTTTCCGCTTTTGTTTTCATGTGAAGACAAAGAGACGGAAGATATTTCAACCGTTACTCCTGTGCCTCACATGGAGGTATTGGGTGATGACCCGATGGTTGTAATAAAAGGCGCAGGATTTGAGGATCCGGGCATTTATGCTGAAGAGTATACAGCTGCAGGTGATACCATTCCGGATTTGGAATATGAAAGACTTAATGATGTTGACAGTGATGTTCCTGGATCATATAAGGTTACTTATATGGTTGAAAATGCTGAAGATGTACCATTTTATGTGAATAGAACAGTCAATGTTGTTGATATTACCGGATACGATGTATTCGAATTACCTACTGGCTCTTATTCGGGATACCGAGCGGGATATGGACATGTTGCAGATGGCATTACAGTTGAGAAACTTACAACTGGTATTTACAGTGTGAGTGACTTATTGGCCGGATTTTATGAGCAATATTTCGGTTATGGCCCAGCGTATTCAGCTCCCGGCATTTTTGTTATTAACCAGAATGGTGTTGTTAGGTCTGAATTAGGATTTGTTGATGGATGGAAAAGTGATGTGACAACTTCCAATATTCAATTTGATCCTGAAACTAATACTATTTCTTACACTGTAACATTGGTTTTCGCCAATTTTAGCTTTGATGTTTGGCTGGAATTAGACTAATATTGATTTAAATTAAAAATACTATGAAAAAAATATTTATATTTTTATTGTCCATACTTTTAGCTGGCTTTTTTGTTGCCTGCGATGAAGATTTGGAAATATGGGACAGTGAAACTCTGGACTATTCAGGAAGATGGCACTTTAAAATGCAGGATGAAGATGGTAATTTGTTAAAAGAGTATGGAAGCCACACCCTTCAGACTTATAATTCTGCTGCAAATGTCGAGGATGAACTTTGGATTGACGATGTCAGAAATGTCCTTGGCATAAGGGTAAAATTTAACATTAC
>JBEPWN010000027.1:0-13693 GCA_041642395.1 Marinilabilia sp.
TAGATATTTTAACGCGACTTGAAAATGATGCTATACTTGCTGATCTGAATTTTCCAAAAGGTTCGATGCAACTGGTAAATATTGACGAAGTTGGCAAGGTATTGCTTGCAACCCGTCACTATCCGCGGAATCAGGCCTCAGGCGGTTCAGCTGCCAATACCATTCACGGACTGGCTAATCTGGGTGTTGAAACAGCTTTTTTCGGCAAAGTGGGAAACGATGAATGGGGAAATTTCTTCCGGGACGATCTGACAAAAAGAAAAATCACACCCCTTTTACTGGAAAGCCCAAATGAATCGGGCCGGGCATTTGCACTGATCAGTCCCGACTCAGAACGCACCTTTGCCACATACCTGGGAGCAGCGATTGAACTGACTGCCCTAGAAATGCCCAACGATCTGTTTGATGGATATGACATTCTTCACATTGAAGGATATCTTGTACAAAACCGCGAATTGATCCGCCACGCCCTCCATCTGGCAAAATCAAAAGGTCTCAAAGTTTCTCTCGATCTGGCCAGTTTCAATGTGGTGGAAGATAATCTCGATTTTCTTCATGAAATGGTAACCCGCTATGTTGACATCCTTTTTGCCAACGAAGACGAGGCGAAAGCATTCACCGGACTCGAAGAAGAAAAAGAAGCCTTGCACAAAATCTCTGATTACTGTGACCTTACGGTGCTTAAACTCGGAAAAAAAGGCTCGCTGATCAAGCATCACGATGAAGTAATTAATATCTTATCCATTGAAGCTGAGAGTCTGGATACGACTGGCGCCGGAGACTTATACGCAGCCGGATTTCTTTATGGGATGATTCAGAACTTATCCCTTTTGAAATGCGGTCAGATTGGATCTTTGCTGGCAGGAAAAGTGATTGAAGTGATCGGCCCTAAAATGGAGGAAGACAGTTGGATTAACATTAAAGAGCAGATTGCATCGCTTATGAATTGATTCATCTGATCTCCCCGGCATTCAAATATTGGTCGGCAGCAGAAAGAAATATGTGCCATTGGTGCAGCCGGATCTCAGCCTAGATCCGGAAAATATCAGACTTTGTTGTAAATTAGTGTAACAGAAGCATTTTATTCAATTAAATTCCTTATCTTAACAAGCCTGTTTAATGTTTCTTTTGTAATTACTTTCATTGTTTAGATAGATCGCTTCATTTAAACACTATTTATTACATTAGTAGTTAAAAATTTTCTGCCATGTCACCAGCCTACATCTTAAAGAATGCACGTATTTTTAACGGCAGTTCATTCTTATCACCCGGGTTTTCAGTTGTGGTAAAGCCTCCTCACATTCTAGCTATTACAACCCATCCACCAACGCATCTGCCAACCATAGACCTGCAAAACAAAGTACTTGCTCCCGGATACATAGATCTTCAGGTAAATGGCGGTGGCGGCAAATATGCATCGATGGATCCATCGGTCAGATCGTTTGAGCAGATACTGAATGCTCATTTGAAACATGGAACCACATCCATCTTGCTTACAATCACCAGCTCGGCCGTCAACACCCGCCAGGAGGCTCTCGAAACAGCAAAAAAAATGATGGTAAAGCCTCAAACTTTACTGGCAGGCATTCATCTTGAAGGTCCTTTTTTAAATCCTGCCAGAAAAGGAGCACATCACGAGGCCTGGCTTCAGCCCCCTTCACCTTCGCTTCTGGAGCAGGTGACCCGGGAAGGAGGTGACACAGTAAAAGTCATAACTGTATCACCCGAACTGTTCGCCCCCGGAAATTTGGATATTTTACTGGAAACCGGATGGATATTATCTGCCGGACATTCCAATGCATCTTACGAAAGTGCCATGTCGTTTTTCGATCATGGAGGAAGAATGGGAACACATTTATTCAATACCATGCCACCCGTTTCGGGACGCGAACCTGGCATTATCACTGCCATCTTTGAGCATCCCGGTGCCATGGCCGGGATTATAGCCGACGGGCATCATGTTCATGCGGCCGGAATTCGTCTGGCTCACCGGATTATGGGAGAACGGCTTTTCCTGGTGTCTGATGCCACATTTCTGGGACAAAAAGATGGGGAAGTCTATTTTGGTCCCACGACTTTCCGCATGAAAGACGGAATTTGTTACAATCAGGAAGGCAAACTGGCAGGCTCGTCAATTTCCATGTCACAAGCAGTAAAATACTGCATCCTTGAAGCCGGAATCCCCGAAGCTGATGCGTTGCAAATGGCCACCCTCACACCTGCTTCGTCATTGGGAGCAGCACACCGCATCGGACGCCTGGGTAAAGGAATGATGGCCAACATGGTGTTGCTTGGAAACGACTGGCTGCCCGAAAAGGTTTATTATGAAGGCGAAGAAGTGAATCTGGAATAATAATATCAGAAAAGACCGTTGATTTTTCCATTTACTTTATCAATGATCCCGCTCAGATTGCTTTTGTCTTTTATAAAATCATATTTATCCACATCCACCACCAGTAAATTGCTCGCTTTGTAATTTCTGATCCATCCTTCGTAGCGCTCATTAAGGCGGCGAAGATAATCCAGCCGAATGCCCGATTCAAAATCACGTCCCCGCATCTCTATCTGGCGAACCAGCGTTGGAACAGATGCACGCAGATAAATAAGCAAATCGGGAGGGGCTATCAAACTACTCATTAAGTCAAAAAGTCCGGTGTAATTTTCATAGTCACGCAGACTCATCAGCCCCATATCATAAAGATTGGAAGCAAAAATGATTGAATCTTCATAAATGGTGCGATCCTGCACAACGTTTTTGTTTTCACGATGGATTTTTATAATCTGTGAAAACCTGCTCTTCAGAAAATAAACCTGAAGATTGAAAGACCACCCTTTCATGTCGTTATAGAAATCAGTGAGATATGGATTTTCATCGACATCTTCATAATGAACTTCCCATCCGTATTGGCGGGCCAATAATCCAGCAAGAGTGGTTTTTCCGGAACCTATGTTTCCGGCAATGGCTATATGCATTTATGATAGTTATTTGTTCATTTTCAGGATAGAATCCAGATATTCACGATTATTGGCCAGCCGGGGGACTTTATTTTGCCCGCCCAGTTTGTTGCGTGACTTCATCCAATCAAAAAATAATCCCTCCCTGGCCACAACCACATCAGGCGGATCAAGTGTAATACTTTTGTATCGCTTGGCTTCATAGTCGCTGTTCACATCCTGCAGCGCTTTATCAAGAATATCACGGAATTTTTCAATGGATTCGGGTGCTTTTTCAAATTCAATAAGCCATTGATGCGCTCCTTTACTGCCTGCAGTCATATAATGCGGACCGGCGGTATATTCTTTAATGATTGCTCCTGTATTACTACAGGCGACATCCAGGGCACGGCTGGCATTATCGATAATCACTTCCTCCCCAAAGGCATTGATGAAATGCTTCGTCCGGCCAGAAATAATCAATTTAAAAGGATAGCGGGATGTAAAGCGTATGGTGTCACCAATCAGATATCGCCATAATCCACCATTGGTTGAAATGATCAATGCATAATCTTTATTCAATTCAACCTCATCAAGCAGCAATGTTTTAGGATGGTCCTTTCCCAGCTCGCTCAAAGGCATAAACTCATAAAAAACACCATAATCAAGCATCAGCAACATCGATTTGGACCCGGGGTCATCCTGAATTCCAAAAAATCCTTCCGATGCATTGTACGATTCCATGTAATGCATGTCGTCAGTTGGAATCAAATCCTTGTATTGCTGACGGTAAGGCGTAAAATTAATGCCCCCGTGTAAAAATAATTCAAGATTGGGCCATACTTCAAGCAAATTCTTCTTCCCGGTTTTATTCAGAATGTGGCGGATCAAAACCAGAAACCAGGAAGGGACACCAGCCAAAGAGGTAACATTTTCTTTGATGGTAATCTCGGTCATTCTCTCCAGCTTTTCCTCCCATTCTTCCATCAGGGCCACTTCGGGTCCGGGAGTTTTTAAAAACTGTGTCCAGAATGGCAGATTTTCTATGAGGATGGCCGACAGATCTCCATAATACGATTCGTTACTGAAGTTATTAATCTGATGGCTGCCCCCAAGCGTGAGGGTTTTGCCGGTAAAAACTTCATTATTTGGAAAATTGTCGTTGTAAAGAGCCATTACATCCCGACCGCCACGAAAATGACAGGACTCAAGAGATACTTTTGTTACCGGAATAAATTTGCTTTTGGAGGATGTTGTGCCCGATGATTTTGCAAACCATTTTGTAACTCCCGGCCATAGCAAATTTTCTTCCCCTTTGCGAAGCCGGTTAATATAAGGCTCAAATCCTTCGTAACCCTGAACAGGAACTCTTTCCTGAAACTGGTGAATATTTCGGATGCCGGAATAAGAATATTGCTTGCCCCACTCGGTGTTCTGCGCTTCTTCGATCAACGAGAAAAATTCCGATTCCTGTACTTCCATGGGGGCTTTGCGGAACAAATCAATCTGCGACAATCGTCTGGCGTTAAACAATCCTACAATGCTTGAAATAATTGGCATATGAAAACCTTTTTTGTTTAAGTTGTAAATATAAATAATTTTGCTGCAATCATTCAAGTCAATAGATCGATAGATTTTTGGATGTTAAATGTTACCTGGATTGTAACATATTGAAAAGCCACTCTTTAACGATTTTATCGACTTGTATTTAAACATTAACTGACATTCGATTACACAAGTTTAACGAACTATTGAAAAATAGCTCTAAAAGAATAACAACGAAAAAAGTATATATGAGCTTTTTGGAAGAAAGATTCTATTTTTTCTCTTTGCAAATACCATATAAAATGTTAATTCAACACAACCAAAAATGAGCTATTTCGATATTATTGCCGGGATTCTTCTTATACTGGGCGGATTAAAAGGCCTGAAAAACGGTCTTGTAAAAGAATTGGCAGGATTGGCAGCTCTTTTGCTGGGAATTATCTTTGCAGTGCAGTTTTCATCAACCATGGCCGATTTTCTGTCCGGTATTTTTCATTCGCAATACATGGGAATTATAGCTTTCCTGATCACTTTTGCCATTGTTGTTTTGCTGGTTCATCTGGTGGCCTCATTACTTCATGCATTAATTAATGCTGTAGCTCTTGGATTATTCAACCGACTACTGGGGCTTGTTTTTGGTATCATAAAAACTGGTTTTATTATCAGCATTATTCTTTTGGGACTGGATGTTTTCGGCCTGGAACAATCCATTGTAACACCGCGCGAACAAGAACGATCCAGTCTTTATGGCCCGGTAAAGAATGCTGCCCCCATGATTTTTGATCTTTTTGACAAGGATCTTGACCAACTCTTGCGTCCCGGAAGAGACAAAGAACAAAGCCCGCTCACGGTGTAAACAGGTTCAGTTATAATTTGTATTTTTGCAGCCCGTTTATTAACCCGATATGGAAAGATCCGGCCATGATAAACGCAACCCTTATTACGAAAAAAAAAGACTGAAAAAATAAATATGAATTTTGTAGAAGAACTAAAATGGCGGGGGATGATTCACGACATCATGCCCGGAACAGAAGAACAATTGAAAAAAGAAATGACCACTGCCTATGTGGGTATCGATCCCACCGCCGATTCATTGCATATTGGTCATTTAGTGAGTGTAATGATGCTGCGTCATTTTCAGGTAGCCGGACATCGCCCCATTGTATTACTGGGCGGTGCAACAGGTATGATTGGTGATCCCTCCATGAAATCGCAGGAGCGCAATCTGCTTGATGAAGAAACATTGCGTCACAATCAGAGTTGCCTTAAAAAGCAACTTGCCAGCTTTCTGGATTTTGAAACTCAGAATGAAAACAGGGCTCTGATGGTAAATAACTACGACTGGATGAAGGATTTTTCCTTTCTTGATTTTATTCGCGATGTAGGAAAACATATCTCCGTGAACTACATGATGGCGAAGGATTCGGTAAAGAAACGATTGGGAAGCGAATCGCGCGAGGGGCTCTCTTTTACCGAGTTTACCTACCAGCTTGTGCAGGGCTACGATTTTTTACATTTATATAATCAGCATAATTGTAAATTGCAAATGGGAGGTTCCGATCAATGGGGTAATATCACCACAGGCACTGAGTTGATTCGCCGCATTGCAAAAGGCGAAGCTTTTGCCTTGACGTGTCCGCTCATCACCAAAGCCGACGGAGGTAAATTTGGAAAAACCGAGACCGGGAATGTGTGGCTCGACCCTGAACGTACAAGTCCATACGCATTTTATCAGTTCTGGCTCAATACTTCTGATACAGACGCTGAAAAATACCTCCGGATATTTACACTCATAGAGCGTGACGAAATAGAGGCACTGGTGCAGGAACATCAGGAAGCCCCGCATCTGCGAATACTTCAAAAGCGACTGGCCCAAACAGTCACCAGTTTGGTGCACGGCAAAGAAGCTCTTGAAACCGCTATGGAAGCTTCTCAAATTCTTTTTGGCAAAGCAGTAACCAATATATTGCGAAAGCTTGATGAAAAAACCCTGCTGGCAGTTTTTGAAGGGGTTCCCACGTTTAATATATCGAAGGAAGAACTGAAAAACGGAATTGGCATAATGGATCTGATAGCTGAAAAAACAACGGCTCTCCCTTCAAAGGGGGAAGCACGTCGGACCATTCAGGGAGGAGGCATGAGCCTCAATAAGGAAAAAATCACCACTGAAGACCGCTCCGTAAATACATCAGATTTGTTGAATGACAAATATCTGCTGATCCAGAAAGGAAAGAAAAACTATTATTTGATCATCGCAACATAACAACAGTGATATATTTTTAGATGTTAGATGGATTCCATCACACTGCTAATCAATTTTTTAACCACAATAGACTGTTCCTTAATTTTATCATAAAAAATCTTTTTTTGAAATAAAAAAGATTCAAAAGTTTTTGTAAAAGTTTTAAGGGATATTGTAATAACATAATTGCTTTAAGAATAAAGCCCTGATAAGCAATTAAATACAAAAGCTTGACGGTCGATTGATATAAAATTATAGAAATGAAAGGAATTTGGGGAAACATTGGCGGATTCGGAAAATTACTATTTCTAATGCTGATAATATTTGTCAGTTTCACGGTGCTTTCATTGATCGCATTCTTGGTTGCGTGGCCCTTTATGGACAACTTTTCCTTTTCGGAAAAGGACCCATTTACTATGTCTGTAGATATGTTGCGATACTTCCAGATTTTTCAAAGTTTTTCAGTATTTATTGTTCCTTCCCTTTTAGCCGGTTTGTTATTCTGGGGACATCAAACACGCGGTCTGGGGATTCATCCTCCCCGCACGAAGCTGATTGTGATCAGCATGTTGATCATCGTCCTGTCCCAGCCACTTGTCAGCTTCCTGGGGGTATGGAACAGCAATATGGAACTACCCCAAATTTTTGACGGGATGGAGCAATGGATGAGCCGCAGTGAAGAAAGTGCCAAAGACATCATTTATCGTTTTCTGGACACCGACCATACCGGCCTGTTGTTCTTAAATTTACTGATGATCGCTGTGCTGCCCGCTCTGGGCGAGGAAATGCTCTTTCGCGGTGCCCTGCAGCCCATCTTCAGAGAATGGCTGCGAAACAAACATCTGGCTGTCATACTCACTGCTATTTTGTTCAGTGCCATCCATCTTCAGTTTTTTACCTTTTTGCCACGCTTTTTTCTGGGTCTTGCTCTTGGTTATATGATGCTATGGGGCAGGAATTTATGGTATCCCATTGCCGGTCATTTCGCCAACAACTTTCTTTCGTTGGTTGTTTTTTATTACTACAGACACACACGTCCCGAAATCAATCCGCTGGAACCCGGAACCGACGATCTGTCGTTTGCCTGGATTCTCCTTGCAACAGCGCTGACAGGTTTTCTTTTTTGGAGGTTTTATGTTGTTGCTGCACAAAAGAAAAAAGAAACCTTGAATACACATTAATTTAGTGTTCTAATGTTTTGGAAATATAAAATATCAATTCCCATTGATTCACCTGAGCGCACCGTGCTGCACCGTGAAATTATTATGCGCAAAAAGTTTCTCCGGAAACTATATGAACAATGGTATGAGTTTTTTTTATCCGGAATAGAGAAACTTCCTGACGGAAAAATTCTGGAGCTGGGATCGGGAGGAGGTTTTCTCAAAGATTTGGAGCCATCGGTAATCACTTCAGATTTACTGCGCATATCCACCAACGATATGACCTTTTCAGCACTGGATATGCCATTCGAAGACAAGTCTGTAGCAGCAATCTTCATGATCGATACTCTGCACCACATTCCCGACATGGAGAAATTTTTCACGGAGGCCACCAGGATATTGGTATCAGGTGGAAAAATAATGATGATAGAACCATCAAACACACGTTGGGGCCATTTTATATATACCCGGTTTCATCATGAGCCCTTTGACCCCGGGGGCGGCTGGAAAATTCCTGAAAGCGGCCCATTATCAGGTGCCAATGGAGCATTACCCTGGATCGTCTTTTCACGTGACCGGGAAAAATTTAAATCCTTGTTTCCATTATTGAAAATTGAAAATATCTCTTTCTGCAATCCCATCCTATATTTGTTTAGCGGGGGTTTGTCTTATCGTCAGATCCTGCCCGACTTTATGTATCCCGCAGTTGCTGCCATTGACCGTTTGCTGATAAAGCTGTCAACGGAAATGGGTATGTTCCAGGCTATAAGCCTGGTAAAAAAGGAGAAGAAAAACCACATTCCTGGATAAAATAAAGGGGATGTTTCATCCACCACCTGCCAATAAAACATATACACGTTAATGAAATAAGCATTCATAAAATATTTTCAGAGAGGAGTGCCCAATAAACCGCTATAAACCTCTTATCTTGTAGTTTGGATTCATTTCCAGTCCCACAATCTGCTTCGATCAACACTTTTAAATGATTAATGCCGAGAGTAAAAACCTTTCCAGGGAACATAAAATACAGAAATTACTATAGAGTAATATCTTAAATAGTTATATTTAACCCTTGAATACTACTTTCACAGTTTAGAAATGTGGTAAAAACACCCAAAAGTCTGAACAAATAAAACCCAAAACAAGTCAGGTATAGCTATAGATCAGACATTCAGTATGCATTTAAAATTTTGGGTGGTATTGTTTAAAATAATTATCAGCTGACATTATATTATAAAACCCGGACAAATTAATATATTACCTGAAAATCCATTTAATCTGCTTAAATCCTCAATCCCCATAAAAAAATAACGAAACAAAAAAACAGACCATGTTCCAAGGGATTACAAATCAAATTACTGATGCTCAAATAGAGATTCACAGGCAGGAAGTATTGAGACGATACGCAGAATTGCTCGAGCAAAATCAAAAACTTGAATTTCGAAAACAAAAAAAAGCAGCAACAGTTTTCAAGAAAATATCTTTACCTGGCCAGGATGTAGAATATTTAAAACAATTACCCGGATTAAAATCATTTTTTTTCGGAGTATTTGAGCACCAGGAAAATGAGAAAGATAAAAAACGAAGTGAGTTTATTGAAAAGTATTTAATCCTAAAGAAATATCCTTTAATATCTGACTTCTTTGGTGCAGAATACGAAAGAATCATACCGGATATCAAACCAGCCAGAGAATTTGGAAATCTTCAGCGGCTTGTAAAAAGAATTAAAGCAGCTACCATTGATAAATACTACTATCAGGAAGTTTCTACAATGATCCAGTTTCTAGAGAAATCGGCCAAATTACAGGGTCGCAAACAGGAGCTGGATCGCGCTATCGAAATGGGAAAAATGGCTTGCGAAGATCTTAAACAGGTGGTTAACAATCTTAAGATGGAGGATAATTGGGGTTCATGGGAACTTTTCTTTTCTGTAAAAACAGATGCTGAGAGCATTCCATTCTCCGGAATTGATTTTGCTTATAAATATTTGCCTCTGGCTGATGCAAAATCACGGGCATTCAGCATGCTTGCTTCACCGTTTTTCGATAACCGCGATATGAAACTTCATGCGAAAAATCTCGAGGGATTTTTGGAAGCGTTTATCCATAATATGATCTACGACTGGCTGTTTGAATCGAGAGTAAGAACAACTCTTTCGAAAGGAAACCAGTTATTAAGCAGTGTCAACATGATCATTTATGGTCTTGAACGCCTCCGTGATCAAAATAACAGTGAACTTTCCCTGATGGAAATTGAGCGTGACAAAAGAATTTCCAGAACAGAAGATTATGTCAGGCAAAAACTGGATGAAAAATTTTGAGACGAATAATATAGCCTGCATTATTCATAAATTATCTATTACGATGAATAAAGCAGGAAAAAAGAAAATGTCCGGACAAAAATCCGGATATTTTCTTTTTTCCAATAATATTTACACTTTTAATATATCTTTTTCTTTATTCTCAAGCATCTCCTCCACTATCTTAATATACTTATCAGTTAGTTTCTGTACCTGATCTTCCGCATCCTTTTCCGTATCTTCGGCCAAACCCTCTTTTTTGAATTTCTTCAATTCATCATTGGCATCCCGGCGCACATTACGAATACTAATACGGGCATCTTCGCACTCTTTCTTCACTTGCTTTACCAGCATATGCCTTCGCTCTTCGGTAAGTGGAGGTACATTAATGCGGATCAATTCCCCATTGTTATCGGGATTAAGACCGATATTGGCATTCATTATTGCTTTCTCGATGGGGCCAATCATCCCTTTTTCCCAGGGTTGAATGGCAATTGTCCGGGGATCAGGTGTGTTTACACTGGCCACTTGCTGAAGCGGTGTCATAGAGCCATAATAATCAACCATAATGCCATCAAGCATTTTGGGATTGGCTTTACCGGCCCTTATCTTGCCCAGTTCCCGGTCAAGATGGTCGAGGGCCTTCTGCATTTTTTCTTCTGTACTTTCAATCAGTATTTGAACATCGTCTTCCATGGCTGTATGTTATTGATTTATGTTCTGATAATTTAGTGCCTGTCCAGAAAGTACCATTTACTGCGTTACGCTTGCCCGAAGATTACTCATCCCCAGTGTTCTTTTTGTTGGTTTTTATTCAAAAACCTTACAAAAGCTACGTCGGGACTGCGTATTTTCAGGCTTGCGCCGCCGCTAAAGCTTTAGGCGGCACGCGGTCGCAAGTCTTGTAACTGGCGCTTTCTGACCAGACACATGCTTACTAAGATGCTTTCCCTACCTTTTAAACGGTCACAAATTAAACCTATTCTGAACAAAAATATAAAACTTTGAGCTAAATCGAAACATCCCGTAATTATTCAACCCTCATTTTGTAACCCGGCTTGATTTTACCCTCCAGAAACCGGATAATGATATCGATTGAATCCTCAGGCGCTTCAAGAAAAGCAGCATGCCCACATTCAGCGAAATGAACATGGCTCAAATCCGGGAAACCTTTTATTATTTTTTCTACATGATCTCCGGGCATAAACGGATCATAACCGCCGGTTACCAACATGCAATCATCCATTTTTTCCTGAAGGATGGAAATGAAATTCCGTCTTGTCATGATAGCATTTAGTGCATTGACCATTCCGATATCGCTGCATTGTCTTGCTATTTTGTTTAGCTCTTGCCCTTTTAGATGCAGTCGTTCGCGGTTTTCCACAGCAAACATGGCTGGACCCACATCTTTTGTCATAAGGTGACTTCGTCCTTTTTCAATAACATTGATTTGTTTTTTTCTCCGCAAAACCTGACCTGGCTGATCAGGAAAGGGGGTGGAATGAAATAAAACCACTTTATGCATACGCTGCGGAAATAAAGCAGCCATCTCGAGAGCCAAATATCCACCCATTGAATGGGCCACCAGATCGAATTTATTTTTCCTGCCGGTGAGGTTATCCATGTAATTAACCAAATAGGCTGCCCACCCAGCAAATCTGTTGTTCCCTGTCCAGGCTTCGCTTTTTCCATGTCCGGGCAAATCGGGAATCACCAACGAAGAGTTCCATTTTGTACGGGTAACCCATGGCAACCAGATGTCACCTGATTCCAAAAAACCATGAAGAAAAATTATGGGTTTTACTGATATAATATCTGGATGGCGGATGTACATGTTTTCAATTTAAATTGCTTTCTTCGTAATACTCTTCTTTTTTGTGTTAAATTTTTTTCAAAGATGTAAAAATAGACATTAAACTAAGTGATAATTGTGAATACTGATTAGATTAGTTATAAATAAAGAACAATTTCTTTATTTTTCTTAGCTAATAAAACCCGTACCATTTACCTTTGCACAATCATATTTGTAAAAAGAAATTAAACTCAGTCAAAATACAACTAAAATAAATAATTTATGAGCAGTATTCTTGGTTCGACTATCGGTAAAAAGCTTCTGATGAGTGTGTCGGGGCTTTTTCTGATCATGTTCCTGATCATTCACCTTACGGTGAATTCATTCCTTTTGATTCCTGATGGAGGCGAATTTTTTAATGCCGCCGCCCATTTCATGGCAACGACCCCAGCCATCCGCGCCATTGAACCCCTTCTGGCCGCTGGTTTTCTCATCCATATTCTGTGGGGTGTGAAAGTAACCATCGAAAATAGAAAAGCCAGAGGTTCGGCGAGCTATGCCTCTGGCAAAAAAACCACTGGCGTAACGTGGGCATCGCAAAACATGTTGGTACTCGGAATTACCGTTGGTGCATTTCTGGTACTTCATGTGGCACAGTTTTGGGTGAAAATGAGACTTACCGGCGATCCTCTGCTGACCCATACAACCATTAACATTGCAGGGGTTGATACCGAGATTGAAAATTCATATGCACTGGTTAATCATACCTTCAGCTATTTGTGGATCGTGATTGTTTATGTGATTGGATCCACAGGATTGGCAATTCATCTTTCACATGGTTTCTGGTCAGCATTTCAGACAATAGGCTTCAGCAACATTCTCTGGAGAAAGCGCCTGACAATTTTGGGCAATCTTTTTGCCATTATCATTGGTGTTGGCTTTTCGTTGATCGCCGTGCTTCAGTATTTGTTTTTTCAAGGTTAATTAGTGTCTGTCCATTAAGTCCCAAGCACATAACCCTTGCTTAGCAAATGCCAAGCAAACTTGGTATTTTGGGGCTTGCGCCACCGCTAAAGTTTTAGGCGGCACGCGGTCACAAGGCTCGCAACTGGCACTTCCTGAACAGACACATGATTACAAAGAAATTTTCCCGACTTTATAGACGGGCACTAATTATTTTTAAACCAGAGAGATTATGGTAAAGATAGATGCAAAGATCCCTGAAGGGCCTGTGGCCCAAAAATGGGAAAATTATAAAGCGAACCAGAAACTGGTTAATCCAGCTAATAAAAGGAAACTGGATATCATTGTTGTTGGCACCGGCCTCGCTGGCGCTGCAGCTGCAGCTTCGTTTGGTGAAATGGGGTTCAAAGTAAAAGTATTCACCATTCAGGATTCACCGCGACGGGCTCATTCAATAGCAGCCCAAGGTGGTATCAATGCTGCCAAAAATTATCCCAATGATGGGGATTCAGTTTATCGACTGTTTTATGATACAGTGAAGGGTGGCGACTATCGTGCCCGTGAAGCCAATGTTTATCGTCTGGCCGAAGTCAGCAACAGCATTATTGATCAATGCGTGGCACAGGGTGTACCTTTTGCCCGTGAATATGGCGGACTTCTGGATAACCGCTCCTTTGGCGGAGCCCAGGTGAGCCGGACTTTTTATGCACGGGGGCAAACCGGACAACAATTACTGCTTGGTGCCTATCAGGCACTAA
>JBEPWN010000028.1:0-13274 GCA_041642395.1 Marinilabilia sp.
TACGGCATTGAGAATGCTTTTGGCGAAGTAAACCTGAATGGAACCATTACAGGATGTGTTTCCGATTCAACGATGCCCCGTATTATAATGGATTTCGGAATGAGTGCAGGCTCATTTACCCTGACGGAGTATCCGCCGGTGAGAAATATTTCTGTGACAGGACGATACAACAACGGAGACCGTTGCCATAATTCGAGTACCACTCTGGAAGTCAACTCACTAAAGTTTGCAACCCTAAAAAGCGTAGGTGAAATAACTATGCTTTTGCATAATTTAGAACGCCCCGGATATTCAGCCGATCTAATGCTGGAGACCGACATGGAGGAGTTGAAAGAATATTTCATCCCCGATTCCCTTTCAGATGAATTAAGCGGAGAACTGACTGCCCGCATTGTCACCAAAGGTGAGATCCCGGAAACCATTGATTCTTCCTTTGTGGATTATATCAGCCAAAATACAAAAGGCAACATATCTTTTCAGAATTTCAACATGAAAATCGATTCTACCTTTTCGGTGGATTCCTGCAATTTTGAATTTGAATATCTTCCCAACCTGATATCCATAAAAAATGCCCAGTTCAAATTGCCTTCCTACCGTCTTAATGTGCAGGATGCAGCCATCAGCACATCTTTCTCGGGCAACATGAGCGATTACACGAACATGGGTTTTCGTACCGATTCATTCCGGATAAGAACCAACCGCAGCCTTTTACAGGGAGGTTTTCAGCTGTCCAATCTGCATCAGCCGGAGTACAAGTTGAATACCAGAATGGAACTTGATCTGGCAGAAATTTGTGAAATGTTGCCGGATTCTCTTGTTGGCCTGATGAGGGGACACATTACAGCCGGTATTAACTCTGAAGGAACCATTCACCCCGATTCCATTGTCAGGGATTTGAGAAAAAACATTTTTGAAAACGGAAATTACCAGGCACTTTTCAATAATGTATCAATTGAAATGACAGACACTTTAATGCAGGTTGGCAACCTATCGGGCAGCATTAATATGAAAAATGACACTATAACCATCAATGATACTTATGGTCGTTACTTAGGAATTCATTTCAGTGCCGATTCCGCCCACATTATTAATCTTTATGCATCGGCAATAAAAAACCAGCCCTCCCAGCTTCTTATGGAAGGTCAGTTTGGACTGGGAGATATAGATTATTCAATGCTTGGTGCTTTTTTGGAACCGGACAGTCTGAAAGAAAAGAAAACGGTAGATCCAAAAACCGAGACAGAACCTGATATCAAAACCAACTACAAATATCTCATCAAAGGCAGTCTGGCGGTTAACAGCATCAAATATAACAAATCGAACTTTGAGGATATTTCCGGACTTTTTAGTTTAAGTGACAGTCTTTACATCATTGATAAATTGCAATTCAAAGCCTTCAATGGCCATTTTTACAATTCACTTCGATATGATATTCGACCCAATGATCGCACGGTTGTGTCATTTCGGACTAATATTGATAAAATTGATATTGCAAGACTTCTGAAAGAATTTGACAGTTTTGATCAGGACGAACTGACCCACGAACAAATCAGTGGCCGCTTTTCTTCCGGGATAGATGGTCGCTTCCTGATAAAGGGAGATTCTCTGATCATGGATTCAACCACACTCAAAGGAGATCTAATGCTGGAAGACGGAGGCTTGTTTAATTACAAAAGAGCTGAAGAACTGGCCGAATTCACCAATCTGAATGAACTGGATAACATCAGATTTAAAACCATGGAAAGCAAATTGTTTATCTTCAACAATGCCATATATGTACCGAAAACAGACATAAAAAGCAATGCCTTAAATATTACCGCCTATGGGATGCAGACCCTTGGTGATGACTATCAGTATCATTTGCGTTTATACCTGGGCGAAATATTACATGGAAAAACCAAACGAATACGAAAAAAACAAGAGGCTATGGACGATGAATCGGATAAGGATGACTCGGGTCTGAGATCACTTTATGTTCAGTCATCAGGCATCGATGGAAAATCAAAAAACGGACTGGACAATAAAAATGACCGGTTCAGAATGCAGACAAAGATCAATGTACAGGAAAAAATTCTGAACATCATCTTTCATCCCCTGCTTGTTGATTTTGAAACAGGCGTAAATGATTTCGGATCAAAATAATGACCAACAGACCTATTGACTTAATAACATGAAACAACCGGTTGCCAAAAAAATAAATGTGATCATATATATCATTTCAGCAATTCTTATTGTATTAATTGCTGCGAAACTCTATAATTATCATTCATCTTCACACAGTCCACGAAAGCTGCAAACCGCCATCCCTGAGCATGAAAATGACATTGTTTGGGGAACTGACTCAGCTCCCGTTACCATGATCCTGTATTTCAGCTATCAATGTAAATTCTGCATATCTTTCTTTAAAGAAATATTTCCTGAAATAAAAGATAATTACCTTGATCCTGGTCACGTAAAACTGATATTGAAACCAGTGGAATTAAGAGAAAATGCAGACATGATGCTGGCTTTGCAAAGTATCGTATGCATGAATAAGTCAGGAAAATTTGATAAATTGCATGAATTATTGCTATACAATTATGAGGTTGTTTACACTGAAGATTTTCAGTTATTGGTTGATGATATCATTGCTGCCAACACCGACATTGCTGAATGTTTGATCAAACACAATGATTATGAATACATCACAGCCAATAACAATGAATTCAGGGAGCTGGAATTTTCAGGTACACCAGCCTTTATTATTAATAGTTCCATTTATCAGGGGTTTCACAAATATGAAAAATTTGAAGAAATTTTTCAGGAAATAATTAAATAAACAATTTAATTGTAGATACTTAACCATATTAATTTAAACCATCAAAATCATGAAAAATAAACTTTCTTATCTTCCGTTTTTTCTGCTGATTGTTTTTGGCCTGGTACATTATGGCTGTGAGGAAGAATCGGATGAAATATGTGAATTAATTCCAAAAATTGAATATTGCCAGGCACCCGACCTGGCTACAGCTTGTTGCACAGAGAATGAGTGTTATTACGAATATGAAGGAAAGACTTATCGATTTAAGGATGGAGATAAGGAAGGAGAAGATAAAGCCATGGCTGATTTAATTGCCGACATGTGTGGAATAGAAGATGATGGTAACCAATCGGTTGTCCTCGAAATGAAAACCAGACTCAAAGCTCAAACAGACAGATTATTGATTGAAGCCAGAGCCAGCGTTATTTGTAATTAATACTCGTCTGGAAAGAAAAAAACATTTAGTTTCTATGTATCAGTTGTGATCCGATGTTTTAAAGATCAACAAACTGATTCAGTGATTAATTATTGGAATTTTACTTTTGCATTATTCTCATTTTCATTGGATTCGCCTTTACTAAACCAATCACTCCAAAAAGGTTCGGATGAACTTTTTTGGAGCTGTTTCAACTTATCTGTTAAAGCAGTTCCTCGTAGATTTTTTGCGACGATTATTCCTTCACCATCAATAAGAAAATTCGCAGGAATGCCTCTGACGCTATATTCCTGCGAAGCTTCATTGCGCCAGCCCTTCATATCGCCCACATGATAATCCCAGTGTAAATTATCATTTTTAATGCCTTCTTTCCAGGCATTTTCTTTCATATCGAGAGAAACACTAAAAATGGTAAATCCATCTCCGTTTTCAAATTGATAATCATTATAAGTTTCGTAAGCCTCAACCAGAAAAGGATTTTCTTTTCGGCAGGGACCACACCATGAGGCCCAGAAATCGATCAACACCATTTTTCCTTTCAGAGAAGACAATGCCAGTTGGTTACCAGCGGGTGTTTTCATGACAATTTCAGGCGCCTTCTCCCCTATTTCAGGTCCTTGGGCCATAATTCCTGAAGTCAAAAATATAACAAAAAATGAGATGCAAATTAATTTTTTATTCATATTGTGTTTTAATAATATTATATACGCCACTAAAATAAACATTTTTGTCAGAATTAAGTTTTAATACATAAAAATATTAAACCTATTCCCACCCTACTATACCTATAGTTATCGTCATTTCGGGTAATCGGGTAAAAAGAAGCAATCTATCTATCAACATTTATATTTTTCCGGACAGGACAGAAAAAATACTATTGTCAAAATTATGACCAAAACAGATAAAAATTTAAAAAATAGAATTTTTAACACACCAAATTAAAACATCATATAAAAATCAGTCAATAAAGCAGTAACAATATTGGTCGTTTACATATGAATGTATTAAAGTCGAACAACCAATATATATAGTTTGACATTCCAAAAAATATTCTTTATATTTAAAATTATTCAATGTTAAATCGTTAAAAATTATAAGTTATGAAGAATACCGGATTATTTTTAGGCGGACTGATTTTAGGCGCTGCTGCAGGCGCAGCACTTGCTCTTCTATATGCACCACAAACAGGTGACGATACACGCAAACAAATAAAAGTCAAGATCGATGAAATGGAAGATGAGCTTGATAAAATGCGTAACAAGATGAAAGAAAAAGGTACAGAGATGAAGGATGATGCCCGCAAAAGAATGCAGGAGCTTGAGACACGCATCGAAAGAATGATGGAAGAATACCGTAGAGCACCCGAAAAAGTTAAATAGTTTGCTTCAATGCGAAAAAAATAAAAAAGTTGTTCTTAGCGGAACAACTTTTTTATTGTAAAAAAAAATAGCATATTGCAATTTCATTAATCCGGTACCAATGAAGGAAAATATCACTCACGAAATAGAAGAGCTGAAAAAAGAATTTGAAGAGTATGTGCATGCTCAAATCGACCTTACAAAGCTGCATATAGCAGGTGAATTGTCTCGATTTTTAACCAGTTTTATGACCAAAACCATTATATTGTATCTTCTCTTCTTCGTTTTTATGTTTTTTTCTTTGGCAGGAGCCTTTTTGCTGGGGCAGTGGTTTGGTTCTTATCCTCTGGGGTTTGCTTCAATAGGAATAATTTTTCTTCTGGCCCTCGTCATTTTCTGGCTATTGCGTAAACAGCTGATTGAGCGTCCGGTTGTTCAACGTTTTATTGAATTGATGTTTCCAAAATTTGACCATGATGAAGAAGAGTAAAAAAAGACAGAATTACCGTCACATAAAATGTTATAAGGACATTCTTTCAGAAAAAACCCATCTCGCCTACAAGGCACGTTATAATGAAAAACAACTGGAGCTGCGACTTCTCGAATTGACTTATCACCTTCATCCTATCAGGCTGGTGCCGTCATTGGTGACCGAGTGGGCACAACCGTTACTTATTGAACTAAAAAACAGGGTAAAAGAATACTTTTTTGGCCGAAGAAAAAAAAGTAATCATTAAAGACACACGATCTTGCATTTCTTTGTGTGTCATTCATCATTCAAGAAATTACATTCCGGCCTCCAAAACCTAATTGACTTCTTCAAAATCAAAAGGATGAGAAAACCAAAATGTACTTCCTTTTCCCTGAAAGCTGTCAGCTCCTATTTCACAATCCATGTGTTCTGCTATTCGTTTGGAAATGGCTAGCCCCAATCCTGTTCCACCAGAACGGTTATTTTTCCCCTGATAGAAACGTTCAAAAACATGATCCAATTCATCGGCAGGTATTCCTGACCCTGTGTCTTTTACCCAAAACCGCACCCTCCTATCCTGCACTTTGTATCCCATCTCTATAACACCTGAAGTCGTATGCTTTAACGCATTACTTAAATAATTGGTTAATACCTGGCTGATCCGTTTTTCGTCGGTATTAATCCACAAAGGTTCATGCAAAGCATCAGAAACGAAGAGGAAATCAAGTCCTTTAATCCGGGCTTGCAGTTGATAGTGCGTTTTCAATTCATTCAGCATCGGCTGCAAATTGGTTTGTTTTTTGATTATTCCAATTTGTCCGCTTTCAATTTTGGAAATATCCATTATGTCATTCAACAAATGCAAAAGGCGTTGTGCACTTTGAGAAATAATTCCGGAATATGTCTTCTTTTGTGTTTCATCCTCATCAAATTCAAGTAATTCACAAAATCCGATAATAGAATTCATGGGAGTGCGGATTTCATGACTCATATTTGCCAAAAATGCGGTTTTAAGATTATCATTCTCTTCTGCCTTTGCTTTTGCTTTTATCAAATTCTTATTAATCAGAACTATTTGTTCATTTTTTTCACGTAACTGGATGTTTTGTTGAGTGAGTTGAACCTGACTTCTTTCAAGTTCACTTTGAATTTCGCGTCGTTTTTGCAGTTCAAGATTCAGATCCTTTGTTTTCTTTATGATCTGCTTTTTTAGCATGTATGACCAGACAAGAGAAGCCAGCACAATGGCCAGCAGCGGCAATATTATGATCAAAAAATACGAAAGGGCATCCCGCCATGAAAAAGATTGCTCTTCATACACTCCAAACCACTTTTCATAAATTTTATCGTAGGTGCCATTGGTTTTAATAATACTCAAGCCCTCATTCAAAATAGCCAGTAACTCATGATTCCCTTCAGTAACGGCCATGCAATATTGATGTTGTACAACTGAAAAACCAACATCATGCACATTTTCAATGTCGCTGTTTGCCAGAAAGTGAACTCCCTGAAGACGTCCATGAATGGCACAGTCACCAACTCCTTCAGACAAATGAACCAATAAATCTCCAAGGTTGGGATAGGTAATTATTTCTTTTCCCACACTATTTTTCAAAGCATAATCATGGGCGAGGTCCCCTTCCTGAACCAGAATGATTTTATCATCCAGATCTTTAATAGAATTAATTTCAGAATCATTTCTTGCAAAAACGGAAAATGAACTATTAAAATGAGGAATGGAAAAATCAACTTTTCTATCCCGTTCCGCAGATTTAAACATCCCTGTTATTATATCAATCTTTCCATTCTCAATATTTGCCCGGGCTTCAGACCATGGCTTGAGATGAATCACGACATTCAATTTCATAATATCAGCCACCTCTTTTACGATATCCACAGTAAACCCGTCAGGTTCGCCACTGTCATTAATAAACTCGTGAGGATAATAGTCATGATCGCCGGAAACGTGCAAAACAGAGTCCTGCCACCATGGATAGGATAGGTTTTCAGAATTTTGAGCCTCATCTCTATGAAGAAATGTGTTTTGAGCCTGCGCCACCATACCAAAAACAGATATGAAGCAAAGCAGTAACGACCATTTTTGTATAATTTGTTTCACAAGATAATTTAAAGAACCGCAAAAAAGACTGCAATACAATCACTTTACGAATGTAATATAAAATTGTTACTTTATAAATCGTTAGAACATTAGAAGTTAAAAACGGAAAATCAGAGGCTGAGTGATATGAAATCATCTTGAATAATTTTTCAAAAATCAACCAAAATACAATGCATATGAACAAAAACATTTTACTATCTTAGATTTTTCAATTAATATCCCAAATAAAGTCAAGCTTAAGTCGTAAAACGTGCTGCCAGTTTTTAATTTTCTAAATACATGAAAAATAAGTCCAGTGATACTTTCGCCGTTATTACCGGGGCCAGCAAAGGGTTTGGCAAATTTCTGGCTCTGGAACTGGCTCAACGAAGGAAAAATCTTATTCTGATTGCACTACCGCACGAAAACATAAGCCTTGTAGCCGGTGAGTGTCAAAAATTCAATGTTTGCACCCATATTTATGAAGGCGATCTCACAAAAAAGGAAGAACTGCTAAAAATGACCCAATGGATAAATGATAATTTCGATGTTAACATCCTGATCAATAATGCAGGACGGGGAGGCACCGAACAATTCCATACAAGTAGTCTTACTTATATTGAAGATCTCATACAAATTAATGTTGTTGCAACTTCCATTGTTACACATCAGTTGCTGCCAAATTTAATGAAGCAGAGTGGATCATATATACTCAATGTATCAAGCATGGCTTCAATAAGTCCTATAGGTTTCAAAACCGTTTATTCAGCATCCAAAAGATACATTCAACATTTTTCTTGCGCACTGAATCAGGAATTAAAGGGCACGTCGGTTTCGGTAAGTGTCGTGCTTCCCGGTCCCATGAGAACCAATTCGGAAATCACCGGACGCATAGAAAAACAAGGAATTCTGGGGAGATTGAGTCTTGTAAAGCCTCAAAGAGCTGCCCGGGTCAGCATCAGCGCCATGTTCAGAAAGAAATCAATTATATTGATTGGCAGGCAAAATTATATTAATCACTTTTTGCTCTCCCTGATTCCGCCAAAGCTACGAATGAAATTAATGACAAGGGCAGCACATCGTGAATTAGAGCCCTGAGCGCAGGCAGGAAAGTAACAGGTACAAAATTATTATCTGACAAATGACTAAAAATAAAAGGTTGCCCTGATCACGCATTTTTTTCAACCACCTAAAACACTGTTCATGAACAATTACGGCAATGACCTTTTAAGTTTAATCGCAAATCTGGTTCAATACAAAAATGAAAAGACTGTTCATGAACTTTTTATTGAATCACTCAACCTCGTTTACCCCCATTTAAACATCACCTCTTCGGAAAAAGCGCACAACAAAAAAACAGAAATAGAGATAGGCACACCCGAAAACCAATTTGGTTTTTTGAATCCGGGAAATGAGCCTGATAAAGAAGAGGAAGATCAACTTACCAATGCTGCCCGACTGGTAGCTGTTATTTTAGAAAACATCGGGAAAAATAACAAAGCGGAATCTGAAACGGAACAAAAAACCCGTGAATTAAAAAAAAGTGAAGAAAATTTAAGAATTACACTTAATGCCATCGGAGATGCTGTAATAGCAACCGATAGCAGAGGAAAAGTGAGTCGTATGAATCCTGTCGCGGAAGCACTTACAGGATGGGAATTTGAAGAAGCCAAAGGAAGAAATCTTGAAGAAATATTTTGTATTTACAATTCAAAAACCGGCAAGAAAGCGGGTAACCCCGTTTCTAAAGTAATCGAGACAGGGAATATTGTCGGACTGGCCAATCACACCAAACTAATCGCGAAAGATAAAAAAGAGTATCACATTTCAGACTCCGGGGCACCCATAATAGACAGCAACGGGAATATTATAGGCGTAATATTGGTTTTCAGGGATGTTACCAAAGAATACGAAACCCGGGAGAGAATCAAAAACTCTGAAGAATTGCTGAGGGCGGTTATGAACAGTATTCAGGATGGCATCAGCGTTTTGAATTCAGATCTTTCAATACGCTTCGTAAACACCGCAATGAATGAATGGTATGCGTCCCAAATTCCACTCGCCGGCAAGAAGTGCTATGAATGCTATCATAATACGGAAAAACCCTGCGATCCATGCCCCACCTTAAGATCACTGGAATCGGGAAAACTGGAAAGGGAAGTTGTCCCGGGACTTGCAGATAACCCTTCTGATGTACAATGGCTCGAGTTATTCAGCTACCCTATGAAAGATGAAGTAACAGGAGAAATTACCGGAATTGTAGAATTTGTACGAGATATAACAGGGCGAAAGAAAGCAGAGCAACAAATAGCTAAACAAAAAGAACGCCTTGCCCATATCATTGAAGGCACCAATGCCGGAACATGGGAATGGAATGTGCAAACAGGCGAAACTGTTTTTAATGAACGCTGGGCTGAAATTATTGGTTACACGCTGGATGAAATTTCCCCCGTAAGCATTGATACCTGGATGAAGTTTGCTCATCCCGACGATCTGAAAATGAGTGAAAAACTGTTGCAAAAACATTTCAGTGGCGAATTGGATTATTACGAATGCGAGTCCCGCATGAGACATAAAAATGGACACTGGGTATGGGTATTCGACAGGGGAAAAGTAATTTCCCGTGCAGAGGATAAGAAACCGCTATGGATGTTTGGTACGCACATTGACATCACCGAACGCGTGAAAGCTGAAGAAAAACTCAAACAAAGCGAAGATAAATTAAAAAACATTGTTGAATACAGTTCTAATTTGTTCTATTCTCATACCCCGGATCACGTTTTGACCTATGTCAGTCCACAGAGTTATAATTTCTTCGGTTGCAATCCTGAAGAAGCAAAATTTTATTGGACCGAACTGTTAACGAATAATCCCATAAACAAAGCCGGGTTAGAAATGACCAATAAGGCTATTGAAACCGGGCAGGAACAACCTCCCTTCGAACTTGAATTAATCAAGAAAACCGGGGAAATAATTTGGGTGGAAGTACACGAAGCCCCGGTTCTTAAAAATGGCAAAGTGGTTTCAATGGTAGGGGCTTTAATTGATATCACCGAAAGAAAAAGAGCAGAAGTGCAGCTTAAAGAGCGGGAAGAAAGATTCAAAGCACTATTTCACCAAAACAGCTCTGTACTTATCCTGATGGACTCATACACCGGCGACATTTACGATGTCAACGATCAGGCCGCGAATTTTTACGGCTATAGTCGGGAAGAATTGTGCAATATGAGCATGTTCCAGATTAACACTCTGCCGAATACCCATCTTAACGAGGAGATAAAGAAAGCCCGTGAAGGGGAAAAAAGATATTTTACATTTAGTCACCGCCTGGCAAATGGGGAAATACGAGATGTGGAAGTGTTTGCAGGTACTATTAAACTGGAAAACAAATCCCTGGTTTATTCTACCGTACATGATATAACTGAACAGACCCGTAACCGGAAAAGGTTGCAAAAAGGTGAAGAAATTGCGCAAATCGGGCATTGGGAGTTTGACCTCAATAACAACCAGGTTTATTCATCAGAAGGGGCCAGAAAAATATATGGTATAGGGAGCAATGAATTGAGCATTCAGGCGGTACAGAAAATGCCCCTTGAAGAATTCCGCCCAAAACTAAACAACGCCCTACGGAAGCTTATTGAAAAAAACGAACCCTATAATGTAGAATTTCAAATCAAAAGGCCTTCCGACGGAAAAATTGTTGATATTCATTCCATTGCAGAATACAATAAAGACAGAAACGTTGTATTTGGTATCATTCAGAATATTACCGAAAGAAAGGAATTTGAAGAAAAATTAAAAGAGAAGAATGACGAACTTCTGACTACAGAAGAGGAGTTAAGAGCTTCAAACGAAGATCTGGTAGATTTCAATCAAAGACTGGAAGAAGCCAAAGAAAAAGCAGAGGAAAGTGACCGGCTTAAATCAGCTTTCCTGGCCAATATGAGCCACGAGATAAGAACACCAATGAACGGTATAATAGGCTTTTGTCAAATTCTTCAGGTAGATGAACTGCCCCGGCAAGAACAAGATCATTATCTGAGCATTATTCATTCGCGCGCTCAGCATCTGTTAAGACTGATCAATGATATCGTGGACATATCCAAAATTGAAGCAGGCCAGTTAACCTTAAACTACCGCAATTTTTCGATAAATGACCTGTTATCCGAATTATACAATATCCACAAAGAAGGATTAAAAAATGCCGGCAAAACACACATCCATTTTCAGTTGTCAGTGCCCGAAAACAGTCAAAACTGGTCGTTGCACTCCGATGAAGACAGATTAAGACAGGTATTGGATAATTTTATCAGCAATGCCATTAAATACACAGATGAAAGAAAGATTGAATTTGGTTATTACCTCCAATCTGATCAAAAACCCGTTTTCTTTGTAAAAGACACCGGAATTGGAATATCCATTGAACACCAGAAAATTATTTTTGAACGATTCAGACGGGAAGATAATTCCACTGGCAGGATATACGAAGGATCAGGACTGGGACTGGCCATTTCCAAGAATTTAAGTGAACTGATGCAAGGCAAAATTTGGGTTGAATCCATCAAAGGAGAAGGCTCGGTATTTTATCTCTCCCTGCCATCGATAATTAATGTTTAATAAACAGAAAGTACTTGGGAAACCTATAGACAAAACAGCCACCCCGCTAACGCGGATTTACCCCGGATTTACAATCTGCGTTTTTTAATTCAGGATTTACAATCCTGCCAATAGAATAACATACGACACCTTCAGCGTCGGTTTCTCTTGTTTGTAAATTTACTATAAACGTAGGAGCCCTTCAGGCTCCATTTCCCATAATTCAAAAACTTACGCTTTTACAAAAATGGGATTTCACCTACGGGTGCATAAATTATTGTTTTCTTTATATTTAATTCTATAAATTGCTATCAGGCATTAGTAGAAGTTTAGCGAAATATTGTGAACAAATTTGCCAGAAAGATGGATAAACAATTAGAAAAAGTACTGGTAACCGGTGCCAATGGACTGCTGGCTTCTAATGTAATTAACCAGCTACTGGCGAAGAATTATCAGGTTCGGGGACTTTTACGCGACAAGCAAAAATACACCGCCGAAACCAATGCCTGGCTGGAACTGGTTGAAGGAGACATCACCGACCATAAAATATTACAGGAAAGTCTGAAAGGTTGCAACCTGGTAATTCACGTAGCGGCCATTACAGCGCACGATATAAAAAGTTATGAACCCTACAGGAAAGTCAATGCGGATGCTGCCGAATCACTCATAAAATTGTGCATCAAGGCCAAAGTACGCAAATTTGTTTTCGTCAGTTCGGCCAACACTTTTGGATATGGTACCACAGAAAATCCAGGCAATGAAGAAACGCCCATTCGCCCGCCATTTTCAGAATCTTATTATGCACAAAGCAAACTCGAAGGGCAGCAAAAAGTAATGAAATATGCCAACCAGATTGATGTGATAAGTGTCAACCCCACTTTTATGCTTGGCCCCTACGATGGCAAACCCGGTTCGGGACAAATTATCATCATGGGATATGGGAAAAAAATAATTTTCTATCCGCCCGGTGGTAAAAATTTCGTGAATGTTGTTGATGCAGCCAGCGGGGTAATTGCAGCCATGGAAAAAGGAAAGAGTGGAGAAGCTTATCTACTGGCCGGTGAAAATCTTAATTACCGGGAATTTTTTAAAAAATTATCTGCAATCACCAATAATAAAGCTATTTATATTCCCCTGCCTTCACAAATACTCAAACTGGCAGGAATTTTTGGGACCTTTTTTCAGAAAACCGGTATTAAAACATCACTTTCATTAACCAATATGAAGATGCTGTGTGTTAAGAACTTTTATTCCAACGAAAAAGCAACCCTGGAACTTGGCATTCAATTTCAACCCATTGAAAAAGGCATTAAACAGGCGGTTGAGTGGTTTAAGAAACATGGGATGATAAAGTAGGTTGGTAGGTGATTAGGTTGGTAGGTGATTAGGTTGGTAGGTTAGTAGGTTAGTAGGTTAGTTAGATGGTGGAAGTTAGAGGTTAGAGGTTAGAGGTTAGAGGTTAGAGGTTAGAGGTTAGAGGTTAGAGGTTAGATGATAGAGGTTAGAGGTTAGAT
>JBEPWN010000029.1:0-13241 GCA_041642395.1 Marinilabilia sp.
ACTCTTTGATAATAAAAACTTTGCGTCTTTGTGTCTCTCAGAATCCGTAGCTTCAGCGAAGGATTACTTTGCGTTTAAGCTTTTTTTAACGGACTATTGAAGATAATAACATTGTTTTTAATTTCTTTAGTGAATAGCAGTCTTATGAATAAAACACATGACCAGTCAGGCATTTTATTTGGTGTATTAATTCGCGGCTGTTCAGAAATTATTATTCTCAAATCAGATGTTTTTTACTGAGATAAAAGTAGTTTATTTTTAGAGGTTTGATCGTTATGCAACTTCTACATATAAGTTTCATTTGATCAGTTATTTACGATGTATTTTTTGTTAAAAAAATGTAGCTGGTTTTCACTGAAATTAACGTTGATTTCACTATATTTGTATGTCAATTTAAATCTTCCGGTATATTCCGGATTGCATTACTAATAATGTTTAAAATGAGCGATAACGAAAACGTAAACAACCTTGAACCTGTAAATGGCTATATGGCCAATAGTATTCAGGTATTGGAAGGACTGGAAGCTGTCAGGAAAAGACCGGCTATGTATATCGGTGATATCGGACAAAGAGGTCTTCACCATTTGGTATATGAGGTCGTTGATAACTCTATTGATGAAGCAATGGGAGGACATTGTGATTCCATTGGAGTGACCATTAATGAAGATGATAGTGTTACTGTTGTTGATAATGGACGCGGAATTCCTGTAGATATACACGAAAAGGAAGGCCGCTCGGCTCTGGAAGTGGTAATGACTGTTCTTCATGCCGGTGGTAAATTCGATAAAGACAGTTACAAGGTTTCCGGTGGTTTACATGGAGTTGGTGTTTCATGTGTAAATGCACTTTCATCAGATCTTAAGGCTGAAGTGCATCGCGATGGTAAAATTTACATGCAGGAGTACCAGAAGGGTAAGCCGGTTTCTCCTATTAAAGAAATAGGAACAACTGATATAACGGGCACATGGATTACTTTTTATCCTGATAAATCTATTTTTAACAACGTTGAATATAAATACAGCATTCTGTCCAGTCGGATGCGAGAGCTGGCGTTTCTGAATGCAGGTCTTGAAATTATATTAACCGACAAGCGCGAAAAAGACGAAGAAGGTAATTTTAAGTCTGAACGTTTTTATTCGGATGAAGGTCTTGTGGAGTTTGTCCGGTTTATCGATGACAACCGCGAGCCACTCATTGAGAATGCCATTGATATTTCTACCGAAAAAAATGATGTGCCGGTTGACATAGCAATCGTTTACAATACTTCTTTTAATGAAAATATTTATTCGTATGTCAATAATATCAACACCATTGAAGGAGGAACCCATCTTACCGGTTTTCGTCGTGGATTAACACGCACCCTGAAAACCTGGGCCGATAAATCAGGTTTGCTTTCTAAAATGAAATTTGACATTAATGGAGATGATTTCCGGGAAGGGCTTACTGCTGTTGTTTCGGTGAAGGTAGCCGAACCCCAGTTTGAGGGACAGACTAAAACAAAACTTGGAAACAGTGAGGTTAGTTTGGCTGTTGATCAGGCAGTAAGTTTGATGCTCAACAATTATCTGGAAGAAAATCCCAAGGATGCCAAAGCCATTGTCAATAAAGTGATCCTTGCTGCCACAGCCAGGCATGCAGCCCGGAAAGCCAGGGAACTGGTTCAACGTAAAAGCGTATTAACGGGGGGTGGATTGCCCGGAAAACTTGCCGATTGTTCGGAAAAGGATCCTGTGCAGTCTGAAATATTTTTGGTTGAGGGCGACTCGGCCGGTGGTACTGCCAAGCAGGGTCGTAACCGGAGGTTTCAGGCGATTCTGCCTTTGCGGGGTAAAATTCTGAATGTGGAAAAAGCACTTCAGCATCGGGTTTTTGAAAATGAAGAGATCAAAAATATTTTTACAGCACTTGGTGTTAATATAGGAACAGAAGAAGACAGCAAAGCCCTTAACATTGAAAAATTGCGTTATCATAAGATCGTAATTATGACAGATGCTGATGTGGATGGTAGTCATATTATGACTTTGATTATGACTTTTTTCTTCAGATATATGAAGGAATTAATTCAGGAGGGATATATTTATATTGCAGCACCTCCGCTTTACTTCCTGAAAAAGGGAAAAGCCGAGCAATATTGCTGGAATGACGCTCAACGACGTGAGTTTGTTGAAAAATATGCTGATGGAAAAGAGGATTCCGTTCACATTCAGAGATATAAAGGTTTGGGTGAAATGAATTCCGAGCAGCTATGGAATACTACCATGAATCCTGAAAACCGGATGCTCCGCCAGGTTACTTATGAAAATACTGCTGAAGCCGACCGTGTTTTTAGTATGTTGATGGGTGATGAAGTACCCCCACGTAAGGAATTTATTGAGAAAAATGCGACATACGCAAATATTGATATTTAACCTGATTAATTTTCATGAATTTTCATAGATAGTTGAGCGTCGGATTATTTATGAATTATTACAGGTTAATAAAACGGAATATTTACATTGAAGAGAGGCTGCCTTTTAGGGTGGCCTTTTTTGTATGCCAGAAGCAAAAAAACCTCCCGGAAATAATCCCGGGAGGTTTTTTTGCTTTGTTAAAAATGAATTATCCGAGGTACGATTTCAATAATTTACTTCGGGATGTATGTCTCAAACGACGAATGGCTTTTTCTTTGATCTGACGGACCCGTTCACGGGTAAGTCCAAAGCGCTCACCAATTTCTTCGAGTGTCATTTCCTGACAACCGATTCCGAAAAACAGTTTTATGATGTCGCTTTCTCTTTCGGTAAGTGTAGCTAAAGCACGTTCAATTTCCCGGGTCAGCGACTCATTTATCAATGTTTTATCAGCATTTGGAGAATCGCTGTTCACCAAAACATCAAGTAAGCTATTATCTTCTCCTTCAACAAAAGGAGCATCCACTGAAATGTGACGTCCTGACACTCTGAGAGTATCAGCTACTTTGTCTGCCGGTAACTCAAGCTGATCTGCCAACTCTTCGGGAGATGGCTTTCGCTCATGTTCCTGCTCAAATTTTGAGTAAGCTTTATTTATTTTGTTGAGCGAGCCAACCTGATTAAGTGGGAGACGCACAATTCTTGATTGTTCGGCCAGGGCCTGTAAAATAGACTGCCTGATCCACCACACCGCGTAGGAAATAAATTTAAATCCTCTGGTTTCATCAAATTTTTCAGCTGCTTTGATTAATCCAAGGTTGCCTTCATTGATGAGGTCGGGCAGACTTAGTCCCTGGTTTTGATATTGTTTTGCTACTGAAACCACGAAACGCAAATTGGCACGGGTAAGTTTTTCCAGTGCTACCTGGTCACCCTTTTTTATTCGTTGTGCCAATTCCACTTCTTCTTCAACTGAAATCAGGTCTTCACGACCAATTTCCTGAAGATACTTGTCCAACGACGCGCTTTCGCGGTTAGTAATTGACTTTGTTATCTTTAATTGTCTCATATAAATTCTCAAAAATACGGCGCAAAAGTACAACATTTATTGTACTTTTGCAAGCCTTGTTCAGTCTGTATCTAAGCTCTTCGAGCTATTCTCTCAGATTGATGGCATAATATGCCACCTGCCCGTTAGGATATATTCCGGTAAGGAATAATCCATCATCCACCATTTCAATTACTTTGCGTAGATCATCGGTGCTGTTAATTGGCACACGATTTGCTTTTGTAATAATGTATCCCTCCTGAATACCTGCTTCACTAAATTTTCCTTGTTTTACTTCCTTGACTTGTACTCCGTTTCGAATGTTCAGCCGGGCTTTATCTTCATCCGAGACTTTGCCGAATTCGGCTCCCAGTGCTTCGAATGCTCTATCTGGTTTTAAAACGTCGGTTGATCCGTAAATGTTTCGTAAAGTAACAGAAAATTGTTTTTTATTTCCATTTCGCATGGCTGTTATATCAACTTCGTCTCCCGGACGGTATTGACTTATTTTTTCCTGCAACTCGGAAACCTTGTTTATCTGCTCCCCATTTACGCTGATTATAACGTCGCCTTCTTTTATGCCTGCTTCTTTAGCACCACTATCATCCATCACTTCCGCTACATATGCTCCCTGTGACACTTCCAGGTCAAATTCTTCTCTCAGTTGGCTGTTGATATCTCTTATGCTTACACCCAGCATTCCCCGCTGTACTTCACCAAACTCCATCAGGTCGGCAACCACTTTTTCAACGATGCTGACTGGTACAGCAAATGAATAACCTGCATATTGACCGGTTTGGGAAGCAATGGCAGTGTTAATACCTACTAATTCTCCATTGGTGTTTACCAGTGCTCCACCACTGTTGCCCGGATTAACTGCAGCATCTGTCTGAATAAATGATTCAATGCCCAGTGTACCTTGCTGTCTGCTTAAAATATTAATGCTTCTCGACTTTGCACTAACAATACCCGCGGTAACGGTGGATGTCAGATTAAATGGATTACCTACGGCCAAAACCCATTCTCCAATTTTTAAATCATTTGAATTTCCGTATTCCATATGTTGCAATTCGGAGGCTTCAATTTTTAGCAATGCAATGTCGGTTGGAACATCACTTCCTACCAGATTAGCCTTGAATGAACGATTGTCGTTGAGTGTTACTTCTATTTCATTGGCGTTGCTGATTACATGATTATTGGTTACGATATATCCGTCCCGGGTTAGAATAACTCCTGAGCCAGCGCCCCTGATCCGTCGTTGTTGTTCAGGCATTTGACCTTCGGGTCCAAAAAAGAAATCGAACAGGGGATTTCCTGAATAATCCCTGTCCTGGGTGGATAACGTCTTGACATGCACCACAGAATGAACTGAACTTTCTGCCGCCATGGTTAAATCCTGCACCTCGCCCTGCGGTGCACCCGGCATAGAAGCATAATGTGCTGCAGGATATGTTTGTTGCGGAATTTCAACGATCTTTTGTTCGGGCTTTATAAAATAAGAATACGCAAAAACTGCGATCAGAGCACTTAAAACTGATATTGAAAAAACAGAAAAAATTTTTCGAGTATTCATAACTTTTAATTTTATGTTTTACAATTAAATATTATATTTCAAATGATGTGCCTTACTTGATAGTATAGCAAGTGTTAACTTTTTTTATTGTTATTTTTATTTTGGGTTTCCTGAGTTTTGAATGATTAAAATCGTAACGTAGGCAGACCTAATAAAAATTTATTAAAAGAGGAGAAGACCCCGGTCTGGCTGACCGTAACTCTAACCCTAAAAAACCGGTAAGCCATGTATTCCGGGGTCTTATGCGAATAGGTTAATTTGGTTTGTTTTATTGTTCCGGTTCATAATTATTCTGCTTCTCACAAAATACGGTTTATTGTAACTTTTGTCAATGTTTTTGATTTTTTGGATGTTTATTGGTTACAATAGTTTGTATAAATTTTATAATAAATTGTCATTCAGTTGTTTAAGTTTAAAATGCTTGATGTTTTAAAAAGTTGTTTTTCAATCCCGAAGCGTCGGGATACAATCCATCTAATATCTAATCCCGAATGTTTGGGGCTAATGATCTATGAGCGTTTAATAGTAACAAGTAACAACTTCAAATTTTTTGCCATATTTTTGAATAAATGGGGTGATTTTTGTTGCAACATACAATTAGTAAATAAAACCTAATCTGGTCTATTTATAGGTTTTTCCTCATGAGATGTTCAAATATCAATAAATACAGGCAACCGTAAAGAAAATTGATAAAGGGAATAATGAAACGAGCATTTTTTTTCGAGTTCAATGCGCCCGATATAAAAAAATAATACTCGTATTAATTATTTTCAAGTCAATTTTATGAAGACGCCTGTATTTAGGCGGTATTTAAACATCGTAGTAGATAATTTATGAAACGAAGTTTCGGGACTGATTTAGAAAATTTTGACTTTTACCTTTTTTCAATGAAAGTCTTATATTTTCTTATTCGTTGAATGGAATCGCTCAATTTTGGTAAAAGATGATTCTCAGATTTAAAAAGAATAAATCAGGATGGATAAAAATAAATTTTACAAATATCAGGGCACAGGTAATGATTTTGTGCTTATCGATAATCGCGATTTACATTTTGATAGTTCCGATGAGGAACTTATAGAGTCAATTTGTCACCGTCGTTTTGGAGTGGGCGCGGATGGTCTGATGCTCCTGGAAAATTCTAAAAGCACAGCTTTTACTATGCGTTATTACAATAGTGACGGACGTGAATCCACGATGTGTGGTAATGGTGGTCGCTGTATTGCGGCATTTGCTGTACACCTGGCAGTCGCACCGATGAATTCTTTATTTTCTTTTGAAGCCATTGACGGACAGCATGATGCTATTGTTAATGATGAAATGGTGACTCTGAAAATGGCAGATGTAGAAGACGTTAAGATTATGGATGAGGGGCTGTTTTTAGATACCGGTTCTCCACATTTTATAGTTTTTGTGGAAAATCCTCAGGAAACTGATGTTTTTAGGGATGGTGAGTATTGGCGAAATCATGACTGGTTTGCGCCGGAGGGGACAAATGTTAATTTTGTGGGACCTATCAGTAATGGAAAAATAGAAATGAGGACCTTCGAAAGAGGTGTTGAAGATGAAACCTGGTCGTGTGGTACTGGAGCTGTAGCAGCGGCTATTGCTTCTGCTGTTCGTCAGGGAAAAGATGATTCCTTTGTTATGCATGTTCCCGGGGGAGAGCTCATGGTTAATTTTAATTGGCAAGGGAATAAATTTACTGATGTATGGTTAAAGGGACCTGCGAAATACGTATTTAAAGGAATATTTTTGAAAGAGGGGGAGAATGAATTTTAAAATAACTTCGGAATTTCAGCCAACTGGTGATCAGCCTGAAGCAATAAGACAACTGGTGGATGGCATTAGTAATGAAACTCCGTATCAGACATTGCTTGGGGTAACCGGATCGGGAAAGACATTTACGATTGCCAATGTGATTGAGAAAGTTCAAAAACCAACATTGGTTCTTAGTCACAATAAAACACTGGCTGCTCAGCTTTATGGGGAGTTTAAAAATTTTTTTCCGGATAATGCTGTTGAGTATTTTGTCTCTTACTATGATTATTATCAACCGGAAGCTTATTTGCCCGGTTCAGATACATACATTGAGAAGGATCTGTCTATTAACGATGAAATTGAAAAATTGCGTTTAAGTGCCACTTCTGCTCTATTGTCAGGTCGCCGGGATGTTATTGTGGTGTCCTCGGTCTCCTGTTTATATGGTATTGGAAATCCCGAGGATTTTCATGCCAATGTTATACCCCTCGAAACAGGGAAAGAGATCGGACGGAACAAACTCCTCCGGCATCTGGTAGAAGCTCTTTACTCACGAAACGAGGTTGAATTTAACCGTGGCAATTTTCGCGTGAAAGGGGATACAGTGGAAATATATCTGGCGTATGCCGATCATGCATGTCGAATTATATTTTGGGGAGATGAAATTGAATCCATTGAAACTTTTGACCCCATAAACAATGTAACTCTTTCGAGTGTGGATCATATTTTGATCTACCCTGCCAATATTTTTGTAACCACCAAAGAACGCATTAATCAAGCTATTACTTCTATTCAGGATGATCTGGTGAAGCAGATTGAATTCTTTAAAGAGATTGGAAAAAACCTTGAAGCCAAACGACTGGACGAAAGGGTTAATTATGATCTTGAGATGATTCGGGAATTGGGTCATTGTCCGGGAATTGAAAACTACAGTCGGTATTTCGATGGCAGGGCAGAGGGGACCAGACCATTTTGTCTGCTTGATTATTTCCCCAACGATTTTTTGATGGTTGTGGATGAGAGTCATGTCACTCTTCCTCAAATAAGAGCCATGTATGGTGGGGATTATAGCCGAAAAACAAATCTTGTGGAATACGGATTCAGGTTACCGGCAGCAATGGATAACCGGCCACTAAAGTTTGAGGAGTTTGATCAATTGATTAAGCAGTCTATTTTTGTAAGTGCCACTCCTGCTGATTATGAGCTGGAAAAGAGTGAGGGTATAATGGTTGAACAGGTCATTCGTCCCACCGGTCTTCTTGATCCTGTAATTGATGTCAGACCGAGTATCAATCAGATTGACGATTTGCTGGAAGAAATACGTATCCGGATAAAATCCAATGAGCGGGTGTTAGTGACCACTCTTACCAAGCGGATGGCAGAGGAACTGACCTCTTATTTGCAGCGATTGGATGTTCTGTGTGAATACATTCACTCGGATGTGGAAACCATGGAGCGGGTGAAAATTATGGAAAACTTACGAAGTGGGGTTATTGATGTTCTGGTGGGAGTTAACCTGTTGCGTGAAGGATTGGATTTGCCGGAAGTTTCACTGGTTGCCATTCTTGATGCCGATAAAGAAGGTTTTTTGCGGTCCACACGGTCTCTTACTCAAACGGCAGGACGGGCTGCCCGTAATTTGAACGGGCGTGTGATTATGTATGCTGATAAAATAACCCGTTCAATGAAGGAAACCATTGATGCTACCGACTACCGGCGTGAAAAACAGCTTGCCTATAATGAAAAACATGGCATAACACCTGCCGCAATAATAAAGAAACAAGGAAGTGCTTTTGCCGATCGTGAAGTAAAGAAACCGGAAGCACTTGTTCCACATGCTTATTCCGGACCGCAAGATCAGAATGTTGATGTAGCTGCTGACCCGGTATTATCATATATGAGCCCTGAAAAGCTGGAAAAAACCATTGCTCAAACAAAAAAGGCAATGCAAAGTGCTGCCAAAGAACTGGATTTTATTCAGGCAGCCCAGTACCGTGATGAAATGTTCAAGCTGGAGAAGCTGTTAAAACAAAAAAAGAAATAGTTTGCTGAAAGTGCCAAATGATATTTTAGTGTTTGCGAAACATTTATAACAAAGCCCTGAAAACAATTTGTTTTCAGGGCTTTGTTATTAGGAAAGGCTGTTGTTTAAAGTAGCGTGTATATTAGAAACAAGGAATTATCAACGCAAATGTAAACTACAGCCTTATGAAAAAGTGGTTGTTTTTCTTTACAATAGTCGGCTGAGTTTTTGTAGTCACCTGTCAATAAATCGGTTGAGATTAAAATTTATAGGTGTTAAGAGATTGTTTTTCGATATGATCCATCTAACATCTAACATCTATCATCTAATAATCTAACGATCTGTTGTCTTTATGACCATTAAAAGAAAAGAAATTTTTTCTGATTTCTTCTTTTAGGCCTTCTTTGGGATTTTGACTGATAATAACTACGTGTTTTAATATAACTTTTCCTGTTGTATTTTGGATCATTGTTTATTCTACTGTCTTGCAAAATAAATGTTATTCCTACAGTAAAAGTGTAATAGAAATCATAGCGATCTGTTGTCTGTGGATTAATATTGTTTTCCCAGTCACTTACGCTGGCATGCCATACATCATGAACATCCATCTTGTCGGTAAAGGGCAATGCGCCGGAAAGCTCAATATTGGTGCTGATAACGGGATTGATCCAGATGGTGGCACCACCTCCCATGGAAACCATTGGGCTTATTCCGGATGCTGAACGCCACTCTTCATCGATTGGTCCTCCGCTTGCTTCACCCCAGTACTCGGTAGCTTTGTAGTAAACCAAACCAGCATTTAAGTGAGCGTAAGGTTGGAAAGTTCGTTGCTTAAAATAACCAAGAAGATGGTTTAACGGACGGTATGCTCCACCTACTGTGAACTCTGTGTACATATTGTCAAAAGATGCATAAACCATTCCGGATTGAGGATAAACCTGCTTTCCCTGCATTTTACCTCCAAGAAGGAGGGCGCGTGCGGACAAAAATTCATTTAATTCACGCTCGGCCAATGCACCCATGGTATAACTACCGCGTGATTCATCCACCAAATCGCCGAAAAACATGTTATAACCGCCCTTTGGAGTGATACTCAGCCCCTCAACAAGGTTGAAATTACTTCTCCTTTGAGCGAATCCATTGCTTGCATAAAAAAAGAACAATGCAAATGAAATGAATAGTATTTTGTGATATTTATGCATGAAAAAGTATAAGTTAGCTTTTTAACCGAGCGTAAAAATGGGAAAAACTTTAATAATACAAAACTGCATACGAGAATTTTACCTTAAAAGTAACAATTTTGTTGCTCTTTTTTTACAAAATGCAGTGAATGTTATTTCACTGTCCCTGTTTTTTCCATATAAAGTTTATCATCATTCAGTCAATTTGGTCAAATTTCCGCTAGATTTAAATCTTTTTATCTAAAAAATAATTCTAAAATGGGGCTAAACCGTTTTTTTTAATCTTTAATTTATTGCTTAACAGAAATGTGTGCTTTTTGAATCATTCTAATATAGATTCAACGTTTTTTTTTGTTGCATATTTTGCTTAAGACATTAATAATTTGGAATTTAATTTATTCACCCTGTATTATTCTCAATTATCTAACGATGCTCAACCATCGGCAAAACACAAGCGTCCTCGTCAAATTTTATTTGAAAATAGTTCACTATTGACATTCATCGAAATTGATTTCTCCGCATATAATTGCTTGCCTTGTTTGATGTTTGAACATCTCATGACGAAACTTTTGAATAAAGCAGGTTACAAGTATTTGGATAGCGCAGACTTGTTCCTGTCTGATAAAAAATGTCTCCCTTCAGGCGTATAAAGATAATCCATTTCTGCGTGGAAATGTTCTTCTACTTTTCGTCGAACCACTTTCATGGTGCTGTTAAGTAACTTATTGGTTTCAGTAAAAGGTTCCGGAAGGATGACGCTGGCTGCAGGAAGCCATCTTTTTGGAAATGCATGATCTAACTTTCCTCCCTCTTTAAATTGCCCAAGTTGTTCCTGTATGGCTTTCAGAATTGCCTCTGTTTTTTGTTTCTGACTTAATTCTTTATCAAGAAAATTTGCATATTGTTTTACCTGTTCCTGGCTGGGAACGATCAATCCAATGGTATAATCGTTCTGATTGTTGTGCAGAACAAATTGATCGATAAGAGGGCAGTGGTCAATGATTGCTTCTTCAATACCTTCAGGACTGTATTTTTCGCCGTCGGAACTTATCAGTAGACTTTTAAATCGTCCCATCACGTATAAATAGCCTTCATCATCGAGATAGCCCAAATCCCCAGTGTAAAGCCATCCGGCTTTAATGGTTTCTTTGGTAGCCTCATCGTTTTTCCAGTAACCGAGCATTACATTTTCCCCTTTAATAACGATTTCCCCCGATACATTGCGGGGAAGATCATGTCCATTCTCATCACATATGCGAATTTCGAGATTATGAACTGTCGGACCAGAGGAGCCTAATTTATGATTCCTTGGTGTATTGGCTGATATTATGGGGGCAGCTTCGCTTAATCCGTATCCCTGGAACATTGGAATGCCAAGGGCGTAAAAAAACTTTTGCAGATCGATATCCAGAAGAGCACCTCCGCCGATGAAAAATTGAAGATTTCCGCCAAAGCGTGTGCGAATGGTGGAGAATAGAATTTTATCGAAAAACTGATACAACGGAAATGTTAGTTTCTTAAGACCTTTTCCTTTGTTATTTCCTTCTTTGTTGTACCACATTGCGTATTTCAAGCCTGCACTGAAAAGGACATTGGCAAATTTTCCTTTTGCCTTGACACCCTTTTCGATATTTTTACGAAAATTTTTCGCCATTGCGGGAACGCTCATTAATACATGAGGTTGTATTTCCAGAATGTTATTGGCAAAATTCTTAAGGGTTTCCATTTGTGTTTTTCCGCTTTCCACTGAAGCGATGGATGCGCCGTGATACATGAAGGCATATAGTGCTGCTGTATGGGCAAAAGCATGATCCCAGGGTAAAACCACCAGTGTGCGATAATGGGATGGAATGTCTATAAAGCTAAAGGCCTGTTCAACGTTTGCGGTATAATTCCGGTGCGAAAGCATTATGCCTTTGGGTTGAGCAGTGGTACCTGATGTATATGAAATATTGGCAATATCATTAAAATGCACTGATTTTTTGCGCTCTTCGACTATTTCCGGATTATTTTGAAGAAAATCGGCACCTTCTTTTTTGAGATCATCCAGCAGAATTTCATTTTCTTCTTTATTCTCAATGCAATCAAGAACGATCACTTTTTCTATCAATGGTAGTTGCGGAAGTACTTGTCTGATTTTGGGTAGCTGGTTTTGCGATACAAATATCATTCTTGTTTCAGAATGGGTTAGCCGGAAAATCAAATCATGGTCTGCATCCAGTTTTGTGGACAATGGCACATTGATGGCACCGGCATATAGTATGGCCAGTTCGGAAATGAGCCAGTCGTTTCGTCCTTCTGAGAGTAAAGCCAGCCGGTCTCCTTTGCTGGTTCCAATATTTATTAGTCCAGCAGCAAGAGCGAGCACATGATTGTGTACTTCTTTGTAAGTAGAAGGTTGGAATTTTCCATCATGTTTTTCCCAGAGTAATGTTTTTTCCTCAAATCTCCTTACTCTTTCTTCAAAATAGTCAATTATACTGATCATGTTTTTGGCGTTTCTATGTCAAAATATACACTACTCAAGTTGAATAGAATGGTTCTGCCCGGCTTCGCCGTTTGATTGCAGTAATTTTGGAGCTAAGATATAAAATTCAAATTATTTCAGATATTACACCCAAATTATAACGCTGTATTATGGGAAGATTTTTTTGAAGATATTTTGCAGGGAGATTTATATTTACCCATGCAGCTTAGGCATTTATTTAAAGCAAAAAAGGCCCGTCAATGACGGGCCTTTATATTTTCTCGTTAGCTATATTTTACTATGCTAACTTCACATCCACAGCATTTAAGCCTTTTCTTCCTTCCTGCAGTTCGAAAGTTACTTCATCATCTTCTTTGATGTTGTCTTGCAAACCGGTTGAATGTACAAAATACTCTTTTTGTGTTTCTTCATCTTTAATGAATCCGAATCCTTTAGATTCATTGAAAAACTTTACTGTTCCTTTGTTCATAATATATTTTTATAAAATTTATGAATGCAATATAGGGGTTATTTTTTAAATAGCACAGGTTTTCAAAATTTTTTTCATTTTTTTTTGATTTTTTCTTAATGTTTTAAATATGAAATTGAGGCAATTATTGTTCGGAATGGTTTAGTGGCCTGGCTTGTAACTGATATTTTTTTTTGTGGTATGTGTTCTGTTTTTTATATCAATGTTAAGTAATTTTGATAGTATCATTGCCAATATCTATTAAAATTGATTGATAATATGATTTTCCTGAAAGAAAATTTTATTGAAGATTATCTGATGGCACAAAAAAA
>JBEPWN010000030.1:0-13239 GCA_041642395.1 Marinilabilia sp.
GAACTGTTAATATTCCGGTTTCCATTAAACTGAGTCCGTATTATACCAATTCCCTGGAATTCATCAGTCGCCTGAGCGAAGACGGAGCCGATGCTTTTGTGCTTTTTAACCGCTTGTTTCAACCCGATATCAATATCCACGATGAAACTTTTGAAATGCCTTATAATTTGAGTCACAAAGGCGATAACCGTCTGTCTCTGCGTTATGCAGGATTGCTCCACGGCCGTTTGCAATCAAATATCTCTGCAAATACCGGAATTCTTGATGGCGAGGATTTAATTGCGGCATTATTGGTAGGAGCCGATACTGCACAGATTGTTAGTACTGTCTACCGGAACGGAGCCGATCAGATTACAAAAATGCTTGATGAACTGGGCGAGTGGATGAAGAACAAAAACTATGATTCCATTGATGATTTTAAAGGGAAAATGGCACATAGCCGTATTACTGAGCCTTTTGCTTATAAACGTGGACAATACGTCGATTTTTTGATGAAATCGAAAGAATATATTAAAAAGTATCCCATGCGATAAATGAATTTCATGCTATAAAAATAAGGCCGGACTCTATATGTAATATTGTCCGGCTTTTTTGAGAAAAGCATGAAAAATAATCATTGATATCCGTTTACTTGTAATCAGATTATCAATCCCGAAGCATCGGGATATGATTCATCTTAAATCTTATATCTAAAAATCTATTTAACATTAAGGAGGGTAATAATGCCATAAACTTCCAAATTGTTAGCTGATTAAGTTATATTTTATTTTTTTATCGTTCAAATTGGACGAAAATTAATTAATTTTAGGCCCTCAACAAGTAAATTTGTTTGAAATTTAAATAAAACATTGCAAAAGAAGAAGTTATGAGTGAAAAGCGTGTTTACACATTTGGAAATGGAAAAGCCGAGGGAAAGGCAGATATGAAAGAACTTCTCGGTGGTAAAGGAGCAAACCTTGCCGAGATGAATCTTATCGGTGTTCCGGTACCTCCGGGATTTACGATTACAACCGATGTATGTACCGAGTATAATGAGCTTGGTCATGATAAGACTGTAGAACTTATTACCGGCGAAGTTGAAAAAGCCATTGCTCAGGTGGAAAAGCAAACCGGCACTAAGTTTGGCGATAATGAGAATCCTTTGCTGGTTTCTGTTCGCTCAGGTGCCCGTGCTTCAATGCCCGGAATGATGGATACCATCCTGAACCTTGGTCTTAATGACGAAGTGGTTGACGGAATGGCAAAAAAGACCGGCAATGAGAGATTTGCCTGGGATTCTTACCGTCGTTTCATCCAGATGTATGGTGATGTGGTGATGGGATTAAAACCTGAATCCAAAGAAGACTCTGATCCTTTTGAAGTAATTATGGAGGCGGTAAAAGAGGAAAAGGGAATTGAACTGGATACTGATTTTACTGTGGACGATCTTAAAGGATTGGTTCAGAAATTTAAAGCTGCAGTTAAAAAGAAAACTGGCAAAGATTTCCCAACCTCTGCCTACGAGCAGTTATGGGGCGCTGTAGCTTCTGTATTTGACAGCTGGACAAATGCACGGGCGGTTTACTATCGCCGTATGCATGGTATTCCTGATGAGTGGGGAACAGCAGTAAATGTACAGGCCATGGTATTTGGCAATATGGGTGATTCATCCGCAACGGGTGTGGCTTTTACCCGTGATGCAGCTACCGGTGAAAATATTTTCAATGGTGAGTATTTGATCAATGCCCAGGGCGAAGATGTGGTTGCCGGTATTCGTACACCACAGGAAATTACGCTCGAAGGAAGTAAACGTTGGGCCACTCTTCAGGGCATTCCTGAAGATGAGCGCGCAGCAAAATTTCCTTCACTGGAAGAAACCATGCCTAAGCTTTATCAGGAACTTTTCGAAGTTCAGGAGAAGCTGGAAGGTCACTATAAGGATATGCAGGATCTGGAGTTTACCATTCAGGAAGGAAAACTTTGGTTGTTGCAAACCCGTAACGGTAAACGCACCGGTGCCGCCATGCTTAAGATAGCCATGGATATGTACCGGGATAAATCAATTGATGAAAAAACAGCCTTGCTCAGACTCGAGCCCGGCAAACTGGACGAATTACTTCACCCGGTTTTTGATTCCACTGCCATTCGTTCTGCTAAGGTTCTGGCTAAGGGATTGCCTGCATCTCCTGGTGCTGCAACCGGTCAGGTTGTTTTCTTTGCCGATGAAGCCACCAAATACGAAAAGGCCATACTGGTACGTACCGAGACTTCACCCGAAGATCTTGAAGGTATGAACATAGCCCGTGGTATTTTAACGTCGAGGGGTGGTATGACATCGCACGCCGCAGTTGTGGCCCGTGGAATGGGTAAATGTTGTGTATCAGGTGCTGGGGCTGTGAGGCTCGATTACCGTGCACGCACCATGACCATTGATGGTAAAGTATATCAGGAGGGAGAGTGGATCTCGCTTAATGGTTCAACCGGCGAAGTTTACGAAGGTAAAGTTGAGACGCGTAAACCTGAGATGAGCGGTGATTTTGCTTTGATCATGGAGATATCCGATAAATTTGCCCGGATGGGTGTGCGTACCAATGCCGATTCTCCTGCTGATGCAAAAGTTGCTTTTGATTTTGGAGCCAAAGGTATCGGACTGTGCCGTACCGAGCACATGTTCTTCGAAGGAGCCCGTATTAAAGCCATGCGTGAGATGATCCTGTCTTCCACTGTTGAAGGCAGAAAAAAGGCACTTACCAAACTATTGCCTTATCAGCGTGAAGATTTTGAAGGAATTTTCGAGGCTATGGCTGGTTATGGAGTAACAGTTCGTTTGCTTGATCCGCCATTGCACGAGTTTGTGCCTCATCAGCAGGCTACTCAAAAGGCTTTGGCCGAAGAAATGGGAGTGCCCATCGAGCAGATCAGAAATACAGTGGCCGAACTAGAGGAATTCAATCCTATGCTCGGACACCGTGGTTGCCGCCTGGGAATTACTTATCCCGAAATTACTGAAATGCAGGCAAGGGCAATTATTGAAGCCGCTCTTAATCTGAAAAAGAAAGGCATCGATGCACGTCCGGAAATTATGGTTCCGCTTGTGGGAACACTCAAGGAGTTTAAGCTGCAGGCTGATATTATCCGTGCAACTGCTCAAACTGTTTTTGCCGAGCGTAACGACAGTATCGATTATCTGGTTGGTACAATGATCGAAATTCCCCGTGCCGCTCTCACAGCCGGTGACATTGCCAAAGAAGCTGATTTCTTCTCGTTTGGTACCAATGACCTTACGCAGATGACTTTTGGTTATTCGCGTGATGACGCAGGAAAATTCCTTCCTGTTTATCTTGATAAAGGAATCCTCAAGGATGATCCTTTCCAGGTACTGGATCAGGAAGGTGTTGGCCAGCTAGTGATATCAGGAACAAAACTTGGGCGTGATGCCAAGAAGGACCTGAAAGTAGGTATTTGTGGTGAGCATGGTGGTGAGCCATCATCAGTTGAATTCTGTCACCGTACAGGAATGGACTATGTTAGTTGTTCGCCTTTTAGAGTGCCCATCGCACGTTTGGCTGCTGCTCAGGCTGCTGCCCGCGAGCAATAAGCATTATTAAAAATAGATCGTTAGATTTTTAGATATTAGATGTTAGATGGAATATATCATATTGAAAATTAAATTTTTTACATCTTGAGTGTTTAAAATTAAAACAACTGACTGACAACCTATTTAAAAGGTTTAACGGACTATTTAATCATATTAAAAAAAAGCCCCTCGCGTCCCTGATAAAAGGACGGAGGGGCTTTTTTTTATCCCTGACTATTCACTAAAAAGAGTTCGTTTAAAAGCTTACCCCGGGTTTTCCACCCTGCCTGTCCCGATTTTTTTTCGGGAGGGTTATTCAAATTGGCCCCTTACAGGGACCTACCAGTTCTGTCATGTACATCTCATGCCCCAAAATTTAATTGGGGTAGCCACCCGCAATGACGAGCGTCTATACGATATTTTGGTGGGAGGAGGGATTGATAGAATAGACGTAGGTCATTGCGAGTGATTGAGCCTGCCCATGCCTGTCCCGACTAATCAGGAATCCTCGAGGGAAGCAATCTAAATTTTTGCCATTTTCTCTTATCTTCTCACCCTTTCACCAACTCACCAAACTACTGACCTAATCCCCTACCAGCCTAATCCCCTACTAGCCTACTGGCCTAATAACCTACTGGCCTAATAACCTACTGGCCTAATAACCTACTGGCCTAATAACCTACTCGCCTACGAAATCTTGTCAGGATATTATTTTATTCGTATTTTTGCACGTTGAAAATTAAAAATAATCCGGTGGGGAGAATTCTTGCGTTTGATTACGGAAAAAAAAAGATTGGTATAGCTGTTAGTGATCCGTTGCAGATTATAGCCAATGGATTGGATACAGTTCCGTCTGCTCAGATATATACTTTTTTAAAAGAGTATTTGGCCAAAGAGGAGGTGGAGGCTTTTGTTGTGGGAGATGCTACCAAAGATTCGGGTGAAGATTCTGAATCCATGAAGCAGATCAGGCCTTTTGTGCGGTCGTTGCAAAACAAATATCCACATATCCCTGTTCACATGGTAGATGAACGTTATACCAGTAAAATGGCATTTCAAACCATGATTGATGCCGGACTCAGCAAAAAGAAGCGAAAAGACAAATTCCTGGTTGACAAGATTAGTGCAACAATCATACTCCAGACTTACATGGAAGAAAATAAACGAATTTAATTGTCCAATATCTACCAACCTACTGACCTACTAACCTAACAATCTAATAATCTAACAAATGATATACCCAGTAGTTGTTTACGGACATCCCGTACTTAGAAAAGAGGCGACAGATTTTGAGCCAACACAAAAAGAAGAACTCAATCAGTTGATTGATGATATGTTTGAGACCATGTACAAAGCCGATGGAATTGGCCTTGCAGGCCCTCAAATTGGATTGTCAAAGCGTATTTTTATAATTGATGCCAATCCCCTGGCTGAGGATTTACCCGAATTGGCCGGATTCAAAAAAAATTTTATTAATGCCCGGATTCTGGAGCGTGATGGAGAAAAAGTAAGCGATAAGGAAGGATGTCTCAGTCTTCCCGGCATCAGCGAGGAGGTCGGGCGGCAGTCACGCGTACGGATCAAATATGTTGATGCTGATTTCAAGGAGCATGATGAGGTATATGAAGGATGGGCTGCGCGAATCATTCAGCACGAATACGACCACATAGACGGTATTCTGTTTGTTGACCATCTGGCTCCTTTAAAAAGGCGTCTTCTGAAAGGAAAATTGAATGCCATTACCAAGGGCAAGGTGGATGTGAGTTATAGGATTAAGTTGCCCAAATAAGGGAGCGTCAGGATTCAACGAAATCTCTCTGAAGTGATTCCAAATCCACTTTTTTCAAACAATAGATGAAAGTCAAATTAAAGGCCGTCTGCATAAACAGTTTATTTTTTTTGACCAGCTATCGGTGATTTATTTTACTTCCGCTTTTTTTCCTAAAAATTCCGATGGATTCTTCTGAAATTGCTTATAGAAGCATTTCCGGAAATATTTTACATCATTAAATCCAACATTTTGAGCTACATCGGAAACCGACATTGTGTTTGTCTGCAACAGTACAGCTGCTCTTTTCAGTCGGATGGCCCTGATAAAGGGATTCACCGACTGACCCGTCAGGGACTTTATCTTGCGGTATAAAGTAATGGAACTCATGTTCAACTCCGAAGCAAGATTTTCCACTTCATATTCAGAGTCGTCCAGGTTTTTTTCAATGACTTTGCTCAATTTATTCAGGAATAATTCATCAGCAGATGAAAGAGACATTTCTGATGGCTGGGTCTTCAGGTCAGTGAGGTATTTTTTCTGTAAATTCTTTCTTGAGTCGATGAGGTTTTTTGCTCTGGCCACCAGAACATCAGGGTTAAAGGGTTTTGAAACATAATCATCTGCACCTATGGTGAGTCCTTTTACCATCATTTCACCTGAGTTGAGTGCGGTGAGCATCAAAACAGGAATATGGGAAGTGTTGAAGTCTTTTTTGATGCGCTTGCAAAGATCAATGCCGTTCATCACCGGCATCATAATATCCGCAATTATTAAATCGGGAATATGTTTTTCCGTTTTCTCAATGGCTTCCTGTCCGTTTCCTGCAAAATAAATATGATACTCATTCTCAAACAGGATCTTTAATAAATCGCATATTTCCAGGTTATCTTCAGCCACCAATATGGTGGGTTTATCATTGTGGTTTTTGTGGTGGTTTTTATTGTTTTCAGTTTTTTGTGGTTCCTCTTCATTTAATGAGGTCATGCTGTGGGAGAATTCCCCGTTATTTTCCTGAGAGGAATTAATGCCGGAAATGTACGGTAGCTTAATGGTAAAGGTCGTTCCCACACTGGGCGTGCTTTCAATAAAAATGGTTCCTTTGTGAAGTTCCACCAGTTTTTTGGTAAGATACAGGCCAATTCCAAAACCGGTTTTATGGGGAATGGTGTCATTGTTTTTTAAGTCAGATACCCTGTAATATCTGTTAAAAACTTTATTGATGGATTCCTGGTCAATTCCATGGCCTGTATCAGAAACTTTTATGCAGACTGATTTGCAGGAAGGAGCCTGATTGTCTTGCTCAAAGGACAGCTCAATATCTACCCGTCCGCCGGGATTATTATATTTTATGGCGTTTGAGATCAGATTGTGAATGATCTTTTCGAGATCGGGTGGGGCAAACGGAAAAACAGATGAGGATAACTCAGATGAAAATTGGAGTGAAATACCATTGCCTGTTGCCAATTCCGAGAATTCATCAGAAATATTTTTTATAAAGGCAACAATATCGCTGTAGCTGTACTCTGCCGTTTTTTGTTCCTCCTCAATTTTTTGGGTATCCAGTAGCTCATTGATCATCTTCATTAGGGACAAAGCATTTCTGCGGATAATATGCAGCAGGCGCCCGTCATTTTCTCCGCTTTTGATCATTTTTTCCACCGGTGCAAGAATCAGTGTCAGAGGCGTACTGAGTTCGTGAGATATATTGATGAAGAAATCGGTTTTCAGTCTGGCTATTTCTTCGGCTTTTTCGGCTTTCAGACGTTGAATTTTTAATTTGTGTGCATACCTGGTTTTCAAAAACGTATATCGCCATATGAGAGTAAATAATAAAATAATGGCAAGTGAGTAAATGACGTAAGCAACATTGGTTTTCCAGACAGGAGGGGTAATACTCAGGTAGATGTAATCTCCCTCTTCATTCCAGACATTGTCATTGTTGGATGCTCTTACCCGGAACCGGTATTCCCCGGGGCTCAGATTGGTATAAGTGGCAAATTTCTGATTGCCTGCATGGCGCCATTGTTCATCGATGCCTTCAAGCTGATAGGCGTAATTGTTCTTTTGGGGATTGATATAATTCAGTGCGCAGAAATTAAAAATAACGGATGCCGCCTGTTTGTGATCAAGTACAATGGTTTCGCCCGAGTTGACATGGTGTTTTTTATTGGTTTCGGGGGCATATGAAAGATCTGTAATATATACGGGAGGAATTTGATGGTTGGTGGTTATTTGTGACGGATCGAAATAAACCATTCCTTCTGATGTGCCGAAGAACAAGAGTCCGTCTTTATTTTTGAAGGCCGATCCGGGATTAAATGCATTCCCCGGCAGACCATCGTCTTTGTCATATTGGCTTGTGGTTTTATCAGAAATATTATAACTGGCCAATCCATTTGAAGTGCTTATCCATAAATTCTTTTGATCATCCTCAAGAATTGCATCTACAATTTCATTGGGGAGATCTATGCTGTCGTTATAATTGATGAATATATCATTGACTTCGTCATATTGGTGGATGGCCATATTTGTGCCAACCCACAACTTATCTTTTGAATCAATGAGTAAGGAGTAAATCCAATCGCCGGTCAGATTGTGATCATGAGAATAGTTTTTGATCTCAAAGTTATCCGGGTCAATGCGGTCCAGGCCTTCGTACGTGCCGAGCCACAAATATCCTTTACTGTCCTCTGTAATGGTAATGTTGAAATCGCTGCTTATTGAGCTTGCTGATTCATGATGAGTGAACCTTCTGAATTTTCCGGTTTTTCTGTTAAAAAGGTTCAGTCCGCCACCATTTGTGGTAACCCAAAAATTGCCCCTGGAATCTTCAAAAATATCCCTGACGTCATTATTTCCCAATGAATTGGGAATCTTTCCTGAGGTTTTCCAGGTGATTATTTCTTTTCCTTGTTTTTCGTACAGACTAAGGCCTGTCAAAAATCCTCCTGCCCATAAGTTCTCCGAGCTGTCTATAAACAATGTAAGAATGGCATCATCAGAGGATTTTATGGGATAATTGATTTGATCCGGGGACAGATATTGATTGCTTTTTCGGTCATAGGCATTGATTCCGCCGCCATCCGTTCCAATAAAAACAACAGAATCTTTGTTTTCAATAATTGCTGTTATCTTATTGTTAGAAAGGGTGTTTTTCTTAAAAATGTTTCGCGACAGGGTTTTGAATACCTGGGTGTTGTTGTTGGTGGTGTAATTGATTCCTCCTTTTTGTGAGCCTACCCAGTAATTTCCCTGCCGGTCTTCAAAAAAGCACTGAATATTATTGTCGTTAAGAGATGCGGGATTTGTTTCATCCGGATAATAATGAATGGTGTTAAATTCTTTGTCAATTATCTTGAATAGTCCGCCCCGGTTGCTACACAGCCAAAGATTGCTGTCTTTGTCAAGTTCCATGTTCCAGATCCATTTCTGTTCAAGTCCGGATTCATTATTTTTATTGACGGTTAACTTATCGAATGATTTTGTCTCCTTATTATAGATGTCGAGTCCTCCCTCACTGGCGACAAGGATGCGATTGTATTTATCTTCCTGTATGGCATAAATGAAATTTGAGCTTACCGAGCCAGGCAATCCTGCTCTGTAACTAATAGTGTGTTGCTTCTCGGGATCGTAAAGGAATAAGCCTTCAGATTTGGAGCCCATCCATAATTTGTTGTTGCTGTCTACATGCATCTGGGTAATATTGCCCAGTTTATGTGGCATGCCACTTAATGAGTTGATGGGAAGCGGAGTCAGAATCTTCTTTTTAGTATGATACTTAAATATTCCATGATTTCCCCAACTCATGTATATTTCTGCGTTTTTGCCTATAGCAATTGCCGGCACATAATATTCATAAATGATTTCTGTTTCCGGCTCTGTATCGGGCAGTAAACCAATCCGGATGAAATTACCTTCACTATGGTTGTATTTATTAAATCCGGCATTGGTTGCGACCCAGAGATTTTGCAGGCTGTCCTCCTGAATTCCATAGATAACATTGCCTGATATCGATGTGGTGTCAGCCTTGTCATGCATAAATATTTTCATGTCAGTGCCGTCAAAGCGGTGTAGTCCGTTTTCTGAGGCAAACCACATGAACCCTTTATGATCCTGAATAATACTTGTTATTCCATTGTGCTTTAATCCGTTGTTGGCTGTTATGTGGTTAAAATGCAACTGGTCAGGTTCAACGCCTGATAAGGACGAGGATGTAATTATGAAATAAATTGCCGTCAATACTCCTTTCATAATGCTGATGGCAGAGCTTTTTTTTCTTAATTCTGCCGCATTATTTCTTTTTTTTGGTTGGCCTTGCTTCAAATATGTCATTTTCGGATAATATATTTGGTGTAAAAATAACAAATTTCATGTCTCAAATTTCATTATTGACTTAATTAGGCTATAAAATGGTAATATGCTACAACTGGTAAATGCTGATATATATATAAGTGTTAATTTAATTTGCATTTGATTTGTTTTCATTTTTTAGGTCGGTATTGCACAAGATGCTGTAAACCAATAGTTAGTTAATGTTTGTAATCTCAGGTAATTTATTTTGAAAAAAATACCCCCTAAAAATGAAAGATTTGTTTCGGGTTTTTAAGGTTTATAGGGATAATTTAGCATTACTGAAACGACCCTGATCTTTCCTTTCATTTGCATTGTATTTGCATTGGACCCAGATACAATGTAAGAGTAAAAAAATGAAGGTCTCTTTAAAAAGCTATTTTTAACTATTAATCTTAATTATTTATGAAAAAAACGATGCGATTATTTTTCGTTTTGTTCTTTATGGTCACACCGTTAATGGTGTTTGGGCAGCAAAGAACAGTGACGGGAACAGTAACCGATTCCGAAAATTACTCCCTTCCGGGGGTGACTGTGGCTGTTGAAGGTACTACAAAAGGGACCGTGACGGACGTAGAAGGAAATTATCAGATCTCGCTGGAAGAGGGTGAAAATTCATTGGTTTTCTCTTTCATTGGTTTTGTAACCGAAACGGTTGATGTAACCGGACAGAGTCAGGTGGATGTCACTATGCAAGAGGCTGTTTTAGGTCTTGAAGAAGTGGTGGTTGTTGGTTACGGTACCGTTAGAAGAAGTGACCTGACAGGTGCTGTTGGCCGGGTAGGAGGCGAGGAACTTAATACTATGGCAACGGCCGATCCTGTGCAGAATCTCCAGGGTAAACTGGCGGGTGTTGAAGTCATGTCCAATTCCGGGGAGCCGGGAAGTGGAACACGCATTCGGATTCGTGGTGTAGGTACATTAAACAATAGTAGTCCGCTCTATGTTGTTGATGGATTTCCAATGGGGAATATGAGTAATGTGGATCCATCAAACATCGAAAGTGTGGAAGTACTGAAAGATGCTTCTGCGACTGCTATTTATGGTTCTCGAGGGGCCAATGGTGTTGTCCTTGTAACCACTAAGAGTGGCAAAGAAGGCAAAGCGTCCTTTAATGTAAGTAGTTATGCCGGTTTTCAGGAAATTACCGAGCGGATTGATTTAACGAATGCACATGAATTTGCCTTGCTTCGTAAGGAAGCATACCAAAATGCAGGTGTTTCGGTTCCCAAGCTTGAAATGCTGGATTATGTTATTGATAACCGGCTGACAGGGACCGACTGGCAGGACGAATTGTTGCAGACCGCTCCCATACAGAACTATTCCATATCTGCTTCGGGCGGTACGGATAATGTGGTATATAATATTGGAGGTACTTACAATTCACAGGATGGAACGATAGAGTATAGTGGAATTGACAAGTTATTCCTTTATTCTAATACTCTGTATAATTTATCGGAAAAAGTGGCTTTCGGAGCAAATCTGAGCTATACTTTTTATGATAAGTATAATAATAATAACAGTGAATATGGGGGATCCCTGACTGATGGTTTGCAAATGGATCCACTTACACCTGCATGGGACAGCTATACCAATAACTACGGCCGGCGATTTATAACCGGTGGTACCACCATTGGGAATCCGGCCCGGGTGGTTGATGAACAAAAATATAATACCAATTCGGCTCACCGGCTTGTTTCAAACTTTGATGTTAATATTGAAGATATTTTGATTGAGGGACTGGATTTTCAAACCATGTTTGGTGCAGACATTGATCTTGGTCATTCAAAAGCTTATTATCCGGAGTTTTATATTGCTCCCGATCAGGAACGTAAAAAAAGCAGTTTGTATGAGCAACGCTATGAAAGTCTGGACTGGGTTTGGAATGGCTATTTCTCTTACAATATGGAAGCAGGTGACCATTCTGTAACCGGGATGCTGGGTTCTGAAACTCAAAGTTTCAACTGGAATGGCCTCAATCTTACAGGATTTGATGTTCCTTTTGATGAAGATCTGATGTATCCTGATCAGGCTCAGGATCAAGAACAATTTGACATTGGTGGTGGTGCAGGAAAAACAACGCTCATGTCATATTTTGCACGTGCAAATTACAGCTTTGGCAATCGTTATTTACTGACTGCGACTTATCGTGCCGATGGTTCTTCAAAATTTTTGGGAGACAATAAATGGGGTTATTTCCCATCTTTCTCTGCCGGCTGGAATCTTAAAGAAGAGTCGTTTATGGATGACGTTTATTTTCTTGATCAGCTGAAACTACGTGCCGGTTGGGGACAAGTAGGTAACGAAGGTTCTGTGGGTGCAAACAGCTATTTGGCTACCATGAATACCGGATATACATATGTTTTTGGAGGAAAGCCAGTTGATGGTGCCCGCACCGGATCATTAAGTAATACCGATATTAAGTGGGAGGTTACCGAGCAGATTAATGTGGGGCTTGATATTTCTCTTTTGCGTCAGCGACTCAATGCAAGCATCGATTGGTTTGATCGTGATACCAAAGACATGATCCTTTATACTCCCATTCCTTTGTATGTGGGATCCGGACGACCGGCAAGAAATGCAGGATCAATGAACAACACAGGTTTTGAGGTATCACTGAACTGGCAGGAAGATTTGGGTGATTTCAATTATTCCATCGGACTCAATGGGTCGGCAATTCAAAATGAAGTAACCAGCCTTGCCGGTGGAGAACCTCAATCCGGTGGTGGAGCCCAAAAATTGGGAAGTACTACCAGAACTGAAGAAGGCGAAGAAATAGGATTTTTCTATGGCCTGGAAACCGACGGTATTTTCAATTCGCAGGAAGAATTGGATGCTCACGTCTGGACCAATCCGGAAACCGGGTCAACAAATGCTATTCAACCATCTGCAGCTCCGGGGGACGTAAAATTTATGGATATCTCTGGTGATGGTAAAATAAATGAAGATGACCGTGTAAAACTGGGAAGTAGTTTGCCTGATTTTACCGGAAGTTTGAACCTGGAAATGGCTTACAAAGGCCTTGATTTTAAAGCTTTTGTTTATGGTGTGTTTGGTTCGCAGGCAGTTAATGCCATGAAATATTATACGCATGGAACTTTTTCCCGGGCCAATTATCACCGCGACAGACTTGACCGTTGGACTCCTGACAATACCAATTCCAACGAGCCGAGACTGCATTCTGAAGATCCCAACCAAAACAGTCTTTTCTCCGACCGGTATGTGGAAGATAATTCATACATCCGTTTGAGAAATGTTCAACTGGGTTATACTTTCCGCCAGGGATTGATTGAAAACATTGGCCTTGGCAGTGTCAGATTTTATGTGAATGCCGATAATCTTTTAACGATCACCGATTACTCTGGTTTTAATCCCGAAATTGCCGGAGGTGGCGATCTTTCACGTGGCGTGGATTTTGGGACTTACCCCATGGGGGTTACCTTAACAGGTGGTGTTAATATCAGGTTTTAATAAATCTGATCTTCAATATTTTTTTGAAAAAGATTAAAAAGGAATTATATGAAAAAAATAAAATATATTATCCCGGTTTTAATGGGATTAA
>JBEPWN010000031.1:0-13210 GCA_041642395.1 Marinilabilia sp.
TGCCCCTGGCATAGCCGTCTTCTTTCCAATGTATATCATTGAGATTGGGAATGCGATAATTCCTGGATACATTTCCTTTTAACCTAAACGAGTTTAGAACAATATGATCCAACCCAAAGGAAGCCACCAGAGGCTGGGTATTTCCATCAGATATTTCATTTCTGAAACTTAGCACAGCAGCACCCTGCCCATCGCTCAAGCCATAACGGCCCGAAGCAAACAAAGCCAGTCTGTTCCGCGAAGCAACAACGGTATATCCGTCTGATTCGGCACGCTCGTAAATATAATTGACTCCCCCATTGAGGGAATGGAGCGTTCCAAACCCATATTTATATTCCGCTTCACTGATGTAGGAAAGAGAGTTGTTATCGGATTTCGGATCAACCAATACAGGATTGGAGTACAATACTTTGTTTCGGATAAAACCTTGTGTCAGAACAAAAACACCATCATCTCCATAATATTTGTAATTGGCCGAAGCAAGATAATTTTCATCTGTTTGGTTGGTGTCATTGGGCCGCCGGCTGGTCATCAGGGTTTGCAGGTCTTTGTCATAAAACTGATACCACAATCCGGCAGTAATCAGCGAACGCTCTGAAATGCGCCAGTTGTTTTCGTTCAATACGCCATATTGCTTAATCCCTGCATTGGTCTGAATTTCGTTGGGAGAATTAATCCGCGAAGTATTTGAGAAGGAAAAATCATTATCAGCCCTTTGTCCGAATACCGAAACCCGCGAACCAAAGTTTTTAGAACCAGTTTTAAAGCCTGCACTGGCAGACTCAAATCCATAACTACCTCGAGTTGCTGTAGCATTCAGTTGATTGGGCATTTGGAGAAGATCATTCCCTGATAAATGAACTCCGCCCGAAACAGCCCCACTTCCAAATAATGTTCCGGAACCGCCGTGCTGGATTTCCACATTATTAAAAAAACGGACAGGCATGGCCGAAAGATTGACACCGCCATTCATGGGACTCTGGATATTTATGCCGTTCCACAATACAGCAGTATGGTTATTTTGCCCACCACGCAAGCTAACAGATGCCAACCCTCCAGCCCCATAAGTTTTAACCGAAACTCCGGATACATTCGTAAGCAAAGAGGAAAGTGGCTCGTCCCGGTACATTTTTACAAGAGCCGAGTCGGGTTTTTCCACCGTGGCTCCAACAGCAAAATCTTCAAGGCGGGAGGATATTACACGAACCTCCTTTAGCCTGACAGGTTCTTCCTGAAATAAGTGCTGAGCATATCCAAATGCCGGAACAATTGTTATCAGAGATAACAAAACAAACCTAGTGAACATAGTTACAAATGATTAAATCAATTTTTAATCATTCGCAACATCCGGTATTAGTGAAAATAGAACTGAAAAAAATGTTCATATCTTCGCTTTTCACCCGAAAGCTACGAATTGAATCTCTGGCAGGTCTTCTGGCTTGCTCTGGTTTGAAACGCCTTCCCGGAATCAATGATCAATTATCAATGATCATTGTCTACTGTTTCCAGTGGCAAAAGTGTTATTCAAACCATATAAAGAGCTTACAGCTGCGGGGACAGCTCCGGATTTTAACCGGATTCCCTATTAATCGCATTTCCGAAATGGAAATTGCGAACCAGTATTTCGATGACAAATGTAAGGGAAATAAATAAAATAGAAAACATTATCACAAGACAAAAAATCGTTAATCATGCCCCTTGGAAATTAGATGATGGATGAATTATATTATGTTGAAAAATAACGTCTTAACATCCATAAATCGATAGACTTTTAAATCTCAGGTCGATTGTATTGTGCTGAAAAACAACCTCTTAAAACTTTAGTTAGTTCAAGACCAACCAGCTGTCTGACAGCCCATTATAAAAAAACAAACGAACTATTGAAACATTCTTAAGGATTAAACCTAAGTAACTACCATTAAGGGACGACCAACAGTTAAACGGAATCATTTTTCGTGATTTTCTCCACTTGCCTGCAAAAATTTCCATCAAAAATAGGATAGAACAGCAAAATGAACCCTAAGGGTGATTTGGTGTTTAACAAATTACATATCAATATATACTTCAATATAAATATAAATCGGCAATTAAAAACCAAAACATGTCAACATACCTGACCATAAACCTTCTGATCATTGCCATCCCCTTCGTTTTTAGCTTCGACAAAAAAGTGGCTTTTTATCGCATGTGGCAGTATTTCTTCCCTGCTATGCTAATAACCGGCGCATTTTTTATTACGTGGGATGTGCTATTTACAAATTGGGGAGTGTGGGGATTCAATGATGCTCATTTGATGGGGAAAAGTTTATTAGGACTACCAATTGAAGAATGGCTCTTTTTCATCACCGTTCCATATGCAGTGGTATTCACTTACCGGGTGCTGAATGTATGGATACCGATGAAGCAGCATCCTGAAATGCAAAGGACAATAAGTTATGCATTGCTCATATTATCATTAACCGGGACACTATTATATTATGATAATTTATATTCTGTTGTGGCATTTGGTCTTTCTGCATTATTTGTATTACTGACCGAATGGTTTTTAAGAGTGCCATACTTGCTTCACTTTTACCGGGTCTATTTCATAACATTATTTCCTTTTTTAATTGTGAATGGTGTATTAACGGGTTTTGGCCTTGAAGAACCTGTTGTATGGTACAACAATTCAATGAATTCAGGCATTCGAATTATCACCATTCCCTTGGAAGACACAGCTTTTGGATTTTTGCTGATCGGAATGAATATCGCATTGCTTGAGTGGATAATACCCGGCACAGCATCAAAACCGGTATTGTCTGTCCCTAAAAAGAAACAAACCAAGAGAATCTAATCCCGTACCAGTAACGAATGTTTTCGAATAAATTGGAATGTAATGTCTTACAGGTCTTTTGTCATTCTTCTTCAATTATTGCACGTAATCCGCCACTTAAATACACCAATGGAGCATTCCAGTTAATGTCAATTTCATTTGTGGAATAACTACATTCAAGATCCACAAAGGATTTTGCAGGAAATTCGCTTCTTTCTGCATCAGGGCAATCTTCGAAAGTGGCCAGGTTTGGCCCTCCTCTAGGTGAAGATATCACTGTTCCTTTGGGGCGCTTCTCAGTTGCAGCAGATGCATGAATTTTTACAGCAGTATCAGGATGCCCGGCTTGCCGCGCCCACTGACCCCCAAAAACAGAATCAATAGCCATCGCCGAACGATTCAGAAAAAAAGCACGAATGGCACTTTTATCAAGTCCGGCATACGGATTTTCGCTCACAATAAACTTATGAGGAACCATCTTGTTATCAAGAAAAATTACAAACTCACCAGCATCATTAATATTTGAAAGATCAACAATAGCCACCGAATCGCCTGAATGGGGCCAGTATTGAACTTCCGGAACAGTTCCAGTCAAAACTTCATTCCCATGACTGTTTTCAACACGAAATTCCTGTGCCGAACCAATTATTAGGATCTGCTTTGGACCATCTGTCAGGTAACCCTCCTGATTCAGCAATACTCTGTCTTCATCGGTTAGGTTTACCGCACCGAAATGACAGCCAAAGACTAAAATCATTAAAAACCAGAAAGTCAACACTTTTAAAAAACGTTCCATTATTGCTAAATATTAAATTTTCATTTTTTAGCCCATCTCCACCAATATGTCATGCTCTCTCCCATCAAAGAGAGTAACAACATTGTCTTCGACAGGCTTTCCATCAACAGTCATTGATGCAACACCTTTGCTTATTGAAGCCGGATTGATTACTTTGATATTAAAAGTGGTTCCTTTTAATTTCCGTTTGATTGAAAAACCTTTCCATGATGGCGGAATGCAGGGATCAATGATCAGTCCGTCATAATCGGGCCGGATTCCTAAAATATACCGGGTAATGGCGTAATAATTCCAGGCTGCGGTCCCTGTGAGCCAACTGTTCTTTGCTTCACCGGGTTTGCTTGCGTCTTTTCCGGCAATCATTTGAGAATACACATACGGCTCTGTGCGATGCAGATCGGATATTTCTTCCAGGTAAGCCGGACAAATCTTCTTATAATATTCCCAGGCCTGCTCCCCCCTGCCAATATTGGTTTCACCAATCATTATCCAGGGATTGTTATGGCAAAAGATACCGGCGTTTTCTTTATATCCGGCAGGATAAGTGGAAATTTCTCCATACTCGATCACATATTTTGTAAAAGGAGGATTATTCAGAACAATCCCATATTTACTGTCGAGACGTTCTTTCACAGAATCCAGGGCCTTTTCTACCATGCCCTCTTCTTTCCCTATTTCAGCCATAGAGCACCAACCCTGCGATTCGATAAATATTTTCCCTTCATCATTTTCCCTGCTTCCTACCTTTTTACCATAGAAATCATACGCACGTATGTACCAGTCGCCATCCCATCCATATTTCTTAATGGCATCGACCATTTTTTCCACATGCTCCAAAGCTTCACCGGCTTCTTTATCTTTTCCTATCTGGCGGCATAACGCCACATATTCGCGACCATAAACAACAAAAAGCCCTGCAATCATAAGAGATTCTGCTGTACCTCCCGATTTATTTCCGGTAGTCTGGAACGATTCATTGGGATCATTCGAGAAACAGTTCAGGTTAAGGCAGTCGTTCCAGTCGGCCCGACCAATAAGAGGCAGATCATGAGGTCCAAGATTATTGACCACATGAAAGAATGAAAGTTTCAGATGTTCAAAATGACTTTTTGCCACTGAGGCATCATTGTCGAAAGGAACTATTTCGTCAAGAATTCCATAATCACCGGTTTCTTTGATATAATCGGTGGTGGATAAAATAAGCCAAAGGGGATCGTCATTAAAATTACCTCCAATGGCATCATTTCCACGCTTGGTAAGGGGCTGATACTGGTGATAGGCACCTCCATCCTGAAACTGAGTGGATGCGATATCGATAATTCTCTCTCTGGCTCTTTCAGGAATTTGATGCACAAAGCCGATCAGATCCTGATTGGAGTCTCTGAATCCCATGCCACGACCAATACCTACCTCAAAGAATGATGCTGAACGGGACATATTGAAGGTAACCATGCATTGATACTGGTTCCAGATATTGACCATGCGATCCAGTTTATCATCACCGCTGTCAAGGACAAATATATTAAGCAGATTGTTCCAGTATTTTTTTAATTCTTCAAAAGCGGCATCAACTTTAGCTACCGTATCAAATCGTGAAATGAGAGCTTTAGCCGGAATTTTATTAATGATATTTTTGGATTCCCATTTCTCTTCGTCTTTGTTCTCTAAATAGCCAAGAAGAAAAACAAGATCTTTGCTTTCTCCGGGATTCAACTCTATTTCGAAATAATGCGATGCTACCGGCGACCAGCCGTGGGCATGAGAATTACGTGGCTTTCCTTCCAACACTGCCTGAGGACCTGAAAATTCATTGTACATCCCCACAAAACTTTCCCGGTCGGTATCAAATCCCTGAACGGGCTCATTTACATGATAAAAGGCATAATGATTTCTACGCTCTTTATATTCTGTTTTATGATATAATGTAGACCCGTCAATTTCAACCTCTCCGGTGTTCAGATTTCGTTGCAAATTGTTCTGATCATCTTCTGCATTCCACAAGCACCACTCCTGAAATGAAAACAATTTGAAACTTTTCTTTTTGTCGGAGGTGTTCGTCAGTTTCACTTTTTGCACCTCGCACCATGATTTCAAAGGAACAAAAAGTAGTACTTCAGCTTCAAGGCCATTTTTGGCTCCTGTGATCCGGGTGTAACTTAGCCCGTGCCTGCATTCATAAGTGTCAAGTTCAGTTTTTACAGGCTTCCATCCCGGCGACCAGACAGTTTCTTCATCGTTTATATAAAAATAACGGCCTCCATTGTCCATTGGGACATTATTATAGCGATAACGTGTCAATCGTCGAAACTTGGCATCTTTGTAAAAAGAATATCCGCCAGCAGTATTGGACACCAAAGAAAAGAAATCTTCATTTCCAAGATAATTTATCCAAGGGAATGGAGTTTCCGGACTGGTAATTACATACTCTTTGTTCTCATCATCAAAAAATCCAAATTTCATAGTGCATTATGAATTAATATGAATAAAATATAAGTGAAATATTCATAAACCATTATTTCAAAAGGTTCCAAAATTTAGTAAAATAAATAACATAAATTGCAAAACAACAAGAGGAATGGCTGTCCACAATATCCAGGTGATAAAGTCCTCATCACTCAAGACATATCAAACTTTTTTCTTAATCACAAATTATTGCTTTATTTCCGCCTTTAATCTGTTCAAATATTAAAATCAAATATATTTTCCCGGGTATTTTCGTAAACATCCCGGCTAAACATATATAGTCTTGCCGGTTTATGAGCCACACCTTTCTGTTTCTTGTCCAGCGGCATAAGATATTTAAAACCGAAATGACAAAAAACAAAAAAATCAAAAATAATATTAATTCATAAAATTAGATTGCTTGTACATGCACACATATAATACTTTAAAAAACACTCTATTACGACAATCCAAACATCTAAGTGCGAGTCATTATTAACATGAAATTATCGACTGAACCCTCTATGTTTTTTCAAACCATCTAAACAACATGGCACACATAATTATATCTTTGCATGAATCAATAGTCCGTTAAAATAAGGCTAAATGCAGAGTAATCCTTCGCTGAAGCTACGGATTCTGAGAGACACAAAGACACAAAGTTTTTATTATGAAAGATTGTGATAAATACTCTATATTTTGCAAATATCTCATTATTAGATATTTAAAAAAGTTTAAGGAGTATTGAGAAATAAAACTTGCTTTTTACAAATTAGAAACAGATTTTTAACGTTGTTCATCTTTATTCAAAGGCATTACCATGAAAAAAAGTCAGATATACACAAAAACGGGAGATCAAGGCTCCACTGGTCTTATTGGAGGAACACGGGTACCCAAATACCACTACCGGCTGGAAGCATACGGAACGGTAGATGAATTGAATGCACAAATTGGAATGATCAGGGCCTGGCCTGCAGATGTTCATACAAATTCTTTACTCACCCGCATACAGGAGCAGTTGTTCATGATCGGAGCATACCTGGCCACAGATGATGCAGGTTCAAATCTGCGCAAAAAAATGCCGCAGAATGATGTGGAAATTGAAATATTGGAAACCGAGATGGACGAAATGGAAAGCAAACTGCCGCCATTAAAAAATTTTATACTTCCCGGCGGACACCCTGCAGTGGCTCAGTGCCACGTTGTACGCACTGTCTGCCGAAGAGCGGAACGCCGTGTAAATCAAATGGCAACAGAAACAGAAGTAGCACCATGGGTGATGAAATATCTAAATCGATTATCTGATTATTTCTTCGTTTTATCGAGGCGTTTGTCAAAATATTTCGAGATTAATGAAATTCCATGGAAACCGGAGTTGTAAGATTAATTATTTTTTCTAATTTCGCAGGAAATCTGGAAAGAATTAGTAATAAACAATTATAAAGAGTTAAATTATAACTACTATGTATTGGACTCTTGAATTGGCCTCAAAACTTGAAGATGCGCCTTGGCCAGCCACAAAAGATGAACTTATTGACTTTGGCATTCGATCGGGAGCCCCGCTCGAGGTAATAGAAAATCTTCAGGAAATTGAAGACGAAGGCGAAGTTTATGAAAGCATCGAAGACATATGGCCGGATTATCCCAGTAAAGACGACTTCTTTTTTAATGAAGATGAGTATTGATCACTTCAGGATGAAATAAGTGGTTATCGGAAAAACAAGAGACCGTAAATATTGCGGTCTCTTATTTTTGCCTTCCTAAATTAAGAAAAAGCAATTAGGCCGGTATCGCTATCATTCTCGTAAATTCCGAATGCCATAAATTCATTTAGTTGATTTACTTCCTTTTAACCAAAGAGTTAATCACTGAATTGATATCCGCTGTAATCGGTTCGTTTCACATCCTCTCTGATTTCGACAAACTCAAAAATGTCTTCATACTTTTTGGGACGATAATCCTCCAGCCAAAAAAAGCCATTCAAACGAGTTAATTCTTGATCAAGGATGAAAGGAGGGTTCATATTTCCGGTAGGCTGATTACGCAGCATAATGGTTTGAACTTTCCGCTCTTCCAGGAAAATCGTCAAACTACTGCTTTCTGCCCGGTTCACTCCAATCACATAATCGCGGTCTTTCGGGTAATAGACCGTCTGACCGTTACCGTCAACATCGATCCGGTATAATTGATTATCCTTAAAATACCCGGTCATCAGCTTTCCCCTGATCTGGTTAAAATGCATTGTATCTTCCGGGGCAATTAGAAAGGCATTATCAATCATTTCCGCTTTATACAAGGAACGATCTTTTGTAAATAGTTTAATGGTATTGGCAGTCATCTGATTTCCCTGAGCCCAGATTATCGGTTCATGATAAAAAGTATTGGTGCTGTCACGAAAGTCATATACCATAGAATCACATCGACCCTGTAAATCAGTTCGAAAAAACTGAACATGATGAAATGCCCGGACAATTTTGTGATCAGGATCGGAATCAACAGGATCGGCACGAAGGGTATCGGCATGAAGGAAAAGAGTGTCGGTTCCAAAAACCTGTTTCAAAACAGCTCTCCGAGTGGCCATTGCTTCTTCGGATTTTTCATTATAGTAGCCGTAATTACCAGTAATAATCACATTATTGGCTGTATCTTCAAGGGCCATAGAAGAAAATACCTCTCCAAGCCCGTTTTTACGGTCATAATATATGGTATCACCCCTCAGTGTTTGCTCACCTCCATCGATATAATTATTCCTGAGTAAGCGGGCTAAATCATTGCGGGTATCATAAAACCCCAACTCGGAATAAATGGTGTTTTCATCGCTAATGATATCAGTAGGTCCTAAAATCTCAACCACCTCAGTCTTCGTATAATATTTTAGTGTGTCGGAATACATTTTGTAATCGGGATTGACCAATACCACACTGTCTTTAAAATTAACTTCCCCGCTACGCGGATAATAAAAACCCAGTCCACTGGTAAGTTGATTCTCTTCATCAACAACTTTTCCTCCGTTAAAGTAATAAGCAACATCATCTCTTCGGTCGTAATCCAGAAAATCGGTAGTCAGAACCACATTCTTATTAACCAGCCGAACATTCTCACGAACCTCTGCAATTTCCTCATTACCATCATAATTGAGTCTGTCACCATAGAGATTGATGGTGTCATTTTGTATAATATGGATAGAACCAAAAGCTTTCACCTTGTTGGAATCACGATGCAGTATGGCACTATCGCAAAACATGAGGGTGTTAAAATGGCGCATTTTAACATTGCCCTTCAATGCCTGAACGTTTTTACCCAGACGCTTCTCAGCACCTTCAAGATAATCAGCATATTCAATAAGGATGGTACTATTCTTCTGCTGATTTTGCTGTGAAAAAACCAGCAGAGGCTGTCCAACAACAAGAAGGAGAAAGATAAATATCTTTAAAACAGTCATAAATAAATGGAAAGCAGGATCATTACTAATATAACCCGAAAACTTAATCAAGAGTCTCCTGGTTCTGTTTTGGTGGTCAAAATTCTATTCGGAAATGGAAATGTTATTCTCAGGAAATTCCAAGGCATGATGCCCAATGGAAGCTGCAGATGCCGATACCGGAAAGTACAATCGATTTTCCAGGTCCGGTTGAAACAAATAATCAAATCGGATTCCTGTTTCCTTTACCTGATTTCCATTTTCTTTTTTATATTTAAGCACACATATTTGCTTCTCGGGTATCATCTTAGCCACATTCGTTCCGTTTCTGCATAAAACAAAAAAGCCGGCTTCATCTCCTTTAAGAGAATGATTTTTCACATATCCCGAAGCCGGTGCCTTGGTAACATGAGTAAGAAAATCATTGGATGCATTTTCATATACAGCAAAAAGCCCCCCATTCGGTGCCGAATTAATAACTACCTGCCCATTGCTATTATTCACCTCCACCCAAACATCAGCACTGTCAATATTGTTGGTGTTTCTTCCAGTAAGGAAATCAAAACCCCATTTAACTATTTCCCTTTTCCCATCAGATATTCCGTTGATTTGACATTCGCGGATAAAAGGAATAGATGGTCCAAAGAATTCAAAATCACTGATCCGCACCACCAGGCTGGCATTAAATGGATGCGGAGAAATAAAAATAGTATCTTGCAAAGATGATCTCTTTACCACTTTGTAATTCAATTCACTAAGATATTGAGGGGCACTTACCCGGACAGTAAGCCCAAATCCTTTGGGAAAAGACACTCTGAATCTGCCGGATTCATCGCTTATGTCGTACTTATCAATTTCTGCTGTTTCATCAATATTAAATTGATATGAAGATGAGACGGCAATACGAGCATGCGGAACAGGTTGTCCGGTAGTTTTATCTGCAATAACACCATTCCATGAAATATTATAGACTTCACGTGCGCATCCTGAAAGTACCAGAACCGCAAAAAACATCAAAACAGAATTGATATATTTACGTCGCATCAAATGAAAACTATAAAAATCAGTTTACAGTGTTAATAGATCGTTTTTCCCGACCATTCGGAATTGGACATTACAAAGACGTTATCACATTAAATAATAACCACCTTTTTAAATAAAATAATTAAACGGACAATCTATTACAAAAATTTAACGGACTATTGTGAGAAAACAATTCAAAAACCAGCAGACTCCGAAAAGTCCGATCAAATTTAAATATGACCCAACCTATTGCACAATTCATCCTGAACAGAAAATAAAAATTCTTTCAAAAAACGGTGCTCCTTAACTCAGGAAAACCATACTTTACTTCTGATCTATTTGGTCCAACCTTTAAACTCAAAATCGCAATTTTTCCATTCGTCCGAAATAGAAATATAAGTATCTTTTTGTTTTTCTGCAATCCATTTTTTAAAGGTTTCTTCTCTTTTCTTTTTTTCGAGCATACTCTTGATAATCTGATAATCATCAATCAAATTAGCCTGATGAGGAGGCGTTTTACGAACCAGTTTAATGATTGTAAACTGATCAACACCCAATCGCTGATCTTTCATCATGAAAGGATCAGAAATTTCCTTTTCCTCCATCTTCTCAACAATTCCGGCAATAGCAGGGGAAATTTGCTGAAGTTCAAATTTTTTTGATTGGGTATCTGGATTAATCGCATATCCGCCACTGGCACGTGTATCTTTGTCCATTGAATATCGCAGGGCTGCGTCTTCAAATGAAATAGAATCATTCCGAATGAGAAGTACCAGCGAATCGGCCAGTTCTTTTGCTTCATCAACGGCCTCTTCTGAGGGCTTGGGCTTTAGCAGGATATGGCGCACATTAATTCGGTCACCCTGTCGATCAATCAATTGCATGATATGAAACCCAAACTCACTTTCAACAATTTTGGAAACCTTGTTTTTATCCCTCAGATTAAAAGCCACCTGTGCAAACTCAGGTACCAGATTAGCCCGTGGGGTAAGGCCCAGTTCACCACCGCGGGTCGCACTATTAGGATCTTCAGAATAAAGGACAGCCAGAGTGGCAAAATCCCGTCCCTCTCTCACCTGATTTTGAAAATCCCTCAATCTGGCTTTCACCCGATCGATTTCTTCTTTACTGATCTTAGGATTAATTGCAATCTTTTGATATTCATACTGGGCAGAAATCTGAGGCAAACTATCTTTCGGTGTTTCCCGGAAAAACCGCCTGATCATCATGGGAGTAATATTAATATCTTTTGTTATTTGCTGTCTCATCTGCTGAGTCAGCATCTGATTTCGAACCAGTTCCCTTTGCTCTTCCTTGATCTTCAGAATCGATTTATTTAACCACTCCTCCAGTTTTTCACGGGAACCGGCGCGGTTAATAAAATCGCTAATCTGGCGATCAACGGTCGTCAAAACCTGATTTTCACTCACCTCAACACTATCAATTTTGGCCTGTTCGAGCAACAGATTCTGGATCATCATTTGTTCCAGAATCTGACACTTCATGTCTCCTGCAAAATCGGCTCCCTGCATAAGAGCTTGCTGGTGTTGAAACTCTATATCGGAACGAAGGACAGGCTCGTCACCAACCACGGAAATCACCTGATCAATAACATTTTTTTGGCCAAAAACAGAAACAGGAATAAATAATAAAAGAAAAAGAAATCTTAACAGCTGGTTATGTAATTGCATGCTCATTAGTTTTTGCATAAAGATAGCACAAGTTAATAGAAATTAATTATTTTTTTCTGAAGGGCTTCATCATAAAGCTCTTTCTCCAGACTTTTAATAAATTCTCCTCTTTTTTTATTTAAGAGAATTGCTTTAATACGATCTTCCACATAACTCAAGGGAGCAGTATTTCCAATAGTTGCATAATCGGTAACCAAAAGAAAAAACCTGCTTTTTTGATCCGTGGTTTCGTAATATTTATTATAGAGCAAAAATCGTTCCTCATTTTTAATAGGATCCGGCAAATTAGCATTTATTCTCTGAAACGGAATCCATGAATCAAGAAAAGAATCATGCATTTGACCATACTGTATGCAATAATTCTCAATTTCTACAAAATCTTCGGTATTTGCAGAACGAAACCAACGTCTGAGTTTATTTTGATTTGGAGCATTGAGTGGGATTCTAATCATTATTCCCTGAAGAATATTTTCCTGTAACTTAAAGTTATCCTGCATCTCTTCATAATATTCCTGAATTTCATCATTGTTCAAAAGAGGGGAATATTTCTGTTCCAGCATTTTTTGTTGGTAAATATTTACCAGCAGAGAAGTTCTGTATTCATCGAGCAACTGGCTCACATCTTTTTCCTGATCGGTGAGATTCAACTCCGCCTGACGAAGAAACAGTTTGCTGTTTACCCATCTGTTCACATAATCATCAGCCATGGCGGCACTATCTTCCGACCCAACGTCTGCAGGCAGCACCTGTCTTAGATCAAGACTTGTAAGCACTTCATTCTCTACCCTTACAATCGAAACCCCTGAAGATTCCTGATTACTATTTCTACAGGTAAACAATAAAACAGAAACTGAGGCAAAAGCAATTCCGACAACAAATGTGGATATCTTCATATTAGACTAGTAAAAGACAAAATTATTCTGTGCAAATTTAGTAGTTTGTTTTCTCTGTCGCAAACCAGTGATTCATCATTATTCTTCTGATGCTTTGAAGATCCCTGGAGAGCAGCACAATTTAATTTCCAA
>JBEPWN010000032.1:0-13149 GCA_041642395.1 Marinilabilia sp.
TGATCAGGAAATAAAAAAAGTAACACAAAAAGCGTGTATTTGCGTGGGACTGGGAGCATCGGCTTTGCTTGCCAATAATCTTCCCACAGGAAATGAAGGCCCGGGTGTGTCTGTTTGTCCCGGACCCAACATGGCCTATTTTTCTAAGAAATCCTCTCTGAAAGAAATGATCGGGCATATATATGGTAAGGTAAATATTATGGACCGCACCGATCGACCCAACATGTTTCTAAAAGAGTTGGATCTGTATGTCAATTATTATACTGAACGGTTGAAAGAGGCCGGAGAAAAGAGTGACCGGGTAAAGGAAAGCAATAGAAAATTTATTGATTCCCTTAAGCAAAGCATTGAGTATTATCGCGAGCTATTTAATCGTCATCATGAATCTTTGATGATCTCACGGACTACTCTTTTGAATCAGCTTGATCAGATGGAAAAACGACTTCATCTTGTGGCTGTTCCTCAAATGTAAAGAATCCGATTCATCTTAAATATTAGATAGTTAAATCTAATTGACTGTTTTTGATATTACGCACACACTATAAAATGCGTGTCTGAACATTTTCTATAATGTCGGACACGCATTTTTTTTGAAAGCAGGATCGTCGTAATACCCTGACATCAGCGAAGCACAGGGATAAGTAATGGCATATTTATTCATTTCCAGAGGCCGAATTGAAACATTTAAGACCAATCTTATATGCGCATTGGCAGGGTTTTTTCTAACTTTTATGTATTTTTGGCAATTATGGGTATAATCGATCATGTTACCGGCTTTTTTGTGCAGATTTTGAGCAAGGGTATGGCGGTGATATACATAAGAGTGTTCATTTTGCAAACAATATACCAATGAAACAATACAAAAAGTTTAATCTGGGACTGGGCTGGCTCACTTTCTTTATTTCAGCTGTTGTGTATTTGATGACCATTGAACCCACTACCAGTTTCTGGGATTGCGGGGAATTTATTGCATCATCTTATAAATTACTGGTAGGGCACCCACCAGGAGCACCTGTGTTTATGCTGATAGGGCGCTTCTTTACCTTATTTGCCCCCGATGAAACTTATGTAGCCGCGATGGTTAATGCCATGTCGGCACTGGCCAGTGCTTTTACCATTGCGTTTTTGTTCTGGACCATTACGCATCTGGCGCGAAAGATATTTGTGGATAACTTCGAGAATCCTGAAAGCTGGAGATATTGGGCCGTACTCGGGAGTGGATTGGTTGGAGCACTTACTTACACTTTTACTGATACATTCTGGTTTTCGGCAGTCGAAGGTGAGGTTTATGCCATGTCCAGCCTTTTTACAGCAATGGTTTTTTGGGCCATTCTCAAATGGGAAAATGTTGCCAATGAGCCGCATTCCAACCGCTGGCTGATTTTGATTGCTTATCTGATGGGGCTTTCTATCGGGGTCCATCTGCTTAATCTGCTCGCCATTCCGGCCATCGTAATGGTATATTACTTTAAGAAATTTGAAGTGAACAGGAACAATACGATAAAAGCATTGTCAGTTTCAGCTGTTATTTTATTGTTTATTCTCTATGGCATTATTCCTGGAGTTCCAAAAATTGCCGGCGCTTTCGAACTTGCCTTTGTTAACGGCATGGGGCTTCCATTTAATTCAGGCCTGCTGGTATATGGAATATTAATTGTTGGCGGACTGATTTACGGGGTGTATTACTCATATACCAGGAAAAAGGTTGTGTTGAATACCATCTTTACGGCAGTTATGGTAATTGTTCTTGGTTATTCATCCTTTGCACTTATTGTGATTCGATCATCGGCACAACCCACTATGGATCAGAATTCGCCGGACAATGTATTTGCATTGATCTCATATCTGAACCGTGAGCAATATGGCGACAGGCCACTGTTTTCCGGGGAGTATTACAATTCAGAAATTGACCGCCGGGCCACACAGGAAAAACAAGGGGCGCCTGTACGCATCCAGAAAGATGGAAAATATGAAATTGTACAGTATCGTCCCGAATATGTTTTTGAAGACAATACAACAACATTTTTCCCGCGGATGTACAGCCGTCAGCAAAACCATATTCAGGAGTATAAGCGTTGGGCAGATATAGAAGGCCGTCAGGTTACGGTACAGGATAGAGAAGGTAATCCTAAAACCATCAATTTGCCAACTTTTGGTGAAAACCTGACATTCTTTTTCAATTACCAGATACGTCACATGTATTGGCGTTATTTTATGTGGAACTTTACCGGAAGGCAAAACGACATACAGGGTCATGGGGAAGTGCACCACGGTAACTGGATATCAGGAATTCCCTTTATCGATAATGCCATGTATGGGGATCAGTCCAAATTACCGGACCATCTGAAAAACAACCCTGCCCGGAATTCATACTACTTTTTTCCGCTGATATTGGGGCTGATTGGTTTGATGTTTCAATATAATTCAGGGCGGCAGGGGAAACAGAATTTTTGGATCGTGATGCTGTTGTTCTTCCTTACGGGACTTGCCATTGTGTTGTATCTGAATCAGACACCTTTGCAGCCACGTGAGCGTGATTATGCTTTTGCCGGTTCGTTTTATGCGTTTTCAATTTGGATAGGACTGGGTGTTCTGGCTCTTGTTGACAGTTTAAGGCGTATTATGGGTGGAAAAAGCGCATCAGTGGTTTCCACTTTGGTAGCACTTGGTTTGGTTCCCGGCATTCTTGCTGCAGAGAACTGGGACGATCATGACCGTTCACACCGGACCATTGCGAACGATTTGGCCAAGAATTATTTGAACACGATTGACGAAAACGGTGTTATCTTTACCAATGGTGACAACGATACTTTCCCGCTTTGGTATGCGCAGGAGGTGGAAGGTGTGCGGACAGATGTAAGAGTTTGCAACCTTAGTTACCTTCAAACCGATTGGTATATCGACCAGATGAAACGTAAGGCATATGAATCCGATCCGTTGCCCATTTCTTTTAAGCATGATGAGTATGTAACCGGCACACGTGATATGGTTTATGTCATTGATCGAATCAAAGGCGATGCTGATTTGAAAGAAGCCATGGATTTTCTGCGTAGCGAAAATGAGCGTACCAAGCGTGTTCCCGGCTATACCGGGCGGATTGAGTATCTGCCGTCAAAAACTTTTACGCTGAATGCTGACAGTCTTAAATTAATGCAGAAGGGGCATGTGAGTGAGCAATATGCGCACCTGATGGATTCAGCATTGCGGATCAATCTGGAGGGTCGCGATTACATACTCAAAAATGAATGGGCTGTTCTGGATATGCTGGCGAACAATGACTGGGACAGGCCTATTTTTTATGCTGTTACGGTAGGAGGTGATAATTATGTGGGGCTCGATAAATATTTTCAGCTTGAAGGATTCGGATACCGTATTGTACCCATAAAAGGTGGAAACAATGATGGTATGACCGGAAGAGTCGATACCGAAAAGGCATATCATAATTTCATGGATGTTTATCTGCTTGACAATTTTAAGGATCCACGTGTCTATCTGGATGAGAACCATCAGAGAATGGCCATTAACATTCGCAATAACATGGGGAGACTGGCAACAGCTCTGCTTGATGAGGGCAAAAAGGACAGTGCACTTCATGTTTTAGACAAAGCGATGGATGTATTGCCCCCGGATCGAGTTCCCCACAATTATTTTTCTATCTTTTTGGGCGAAAGTTATTTTCGTGCAGACGAATCATTAAAGGGCGACGAAATTTTAGAAGGTTTGGCCAATCTTAATTTTCAGGAGCTTGATTATTTCCTCTCTTTGAGTCCGTCGAAGCGCAATTCTGTAAATAGCGACATCAGGCGGAATATGGCCATTTATGGAGAAATTGTAAGAACAGCTGAAAATTTTGAAAGAGAAGAATTACTGGACAGGCTGGAGACAAAATACGATTCAAGTTTGCAAAGAATGGGGTTTTTTGAATAGCTATATGGGATGGATTACCAAACCTCCGGTTTTTTTACGGTTGCTTTATCCCGGTGTCCTTTGGCAGGCAAATGTGTCTGAAAAAAAAGTGTTTCTGACTTTTGATGACGGTCCTGTACCTGGTGTTACCCCATGGGTGATTGAACGTTTGAAAGAATACGGAGCAATTGCAACATTCTTTTGTGTGGGCGACAACATTCGTAAATATCCGGGAACATATGCCAGACTTAAGCAGGAGGGCATGGAAACAGCCTGTCACTCTTTTTCACACATGCCCGGTCACCGGATTGGGAAAAGTGCATTCCTGGGGGATATCGACAAAGGTATGGAGCATAACAGCGGTGCCACGTGGTTCAGACCACCACATGGATTATTGTGGCCATGGTGGGTGGGATCCATTCGAAAGAAAGGGTTGAACATTGCAATGTGGGACATTCTCTCACGAGATTACGACCGGTCGTTGAACCCTTTTCAGGTAGCACAGAATGTGATACATAATGTACGCCCGGGATCGGTGATCGTTTTTCATGATTCTCTAAAAGCCTGGCCAAATATTAAAGAGGCTCTTCCCATTGTTTTATTATGGTTACAACAAAACGGTTACAGTACTGGCATTTTAAGTTCGATTAACAAAAACAAGACTATATTATGAATATTTTGCTTCTTGGAGGAGGAGGAAGGGAACATGCCCTGGCCTGGAAAATGGAAAAGAGTCCGTTGCTCGACCGGTTGTATATTGCTCCCGGAAATGCAGGAACATCCCGGTTTGGAGTCAATCTTAATATCGCGGTTGATGATTTTAAAGAATTGAAAAGAGCTGTGTTGGATAATAATATCGGTATGGTAGTAGTAGGCCCTGAAGATCCCTTAGTAAAAGGTGTGGCTGACTTCTTCCTGAATGATGCGGCATTGTCAGATGTATCGGTAATCGGGCCCACTGCATTGGGTGCTCAACTGGAGGGAAGCAAGGATTTTGCCAAGCAATTTATGGCGCGGCACAATATTCCGACAGCCAGATATCTGGCTGTTACTTCGGACACATTTGATGAAGGAGTGGAATTCCTGAAAACATTGAATTCCCCTTACGTACTTAAAGCCGATGGCTTAGCAGCCGGTAAAGGGGTACTTATTCTTGATGATTTTGAGGAGGCATGCAATGAATTGAGGATGATGCTTGGTGGTAAGTTTGGGAGCGCTGGAGACACTGTGGTTATTGAAGAATTTCTTTCGGGCATTGAGTTATCTGTATTTGTTGTTACCGATGGCAGCGGATACATGATCTTGCCGGAAGCTAAAGATTACAAGCGTATAGGAGAGGGAGATGCAGGCCTGAATACCGGTGGCATGGGGGCTGTGTCTCCAGTGCCCTTTGCCGGTGAAATGTTTATGAAAAAAGTCAGGGATCAAATTATTATCCCTACCGTTGAAGGCCTTCAGTCTGATGGGATTGACTATAAAGGTTTTATTTTCTTTGGATTAATTGAGGTGAATGGCGATCCTTATGTGATTGAATATAATGTGCGACTGGGAGATCCTGAAACCGAAGTTGTAATTCCCCGTTTGCAAAACGATCTGGTAGAGATTTTTCAGGCTGTGGCTAAAGGTCGTCTGAGCGGCTTAGCCCCGGTTATTAATTCACAAACAGCAGTTACCGTTGTGATGGTTTCGGGTGGGTATCCCGGAAGTTATGAAAAAGGGAAAAACATTTTGGGACTTGATCGCGTAGAAGACAGTATTGTTTTTCACGCAGGGACAACTCACAACAACGGAATCGTTACTTCCGGAGGAAGAGTACTTGCAATTACGTCGCTTGGGAGCTCAATGGACGAGGCTCTCGGAAAGTCGTATAAAAACACAGAAATAATAAATTACGAAAACAAGTATTTCCGAAAGGACATCGGGTTTGATTTAAAGTAGTTGTACATGCTCTACAGGACACTTCATAATAATAGTCTTACGGCTTTTATTCTGGCATCTTTTATTTTATTTTTATTTTGGATCAGGGTTTTCTTTTTTGAAGGAATACAACCAATTAGTTTTGATGGTATATCCATGCCTTTGTGGGAATGGTTGGTACGTCCTGTTTTCGGCCAAAGTGCATTTTGGGCTGCCGCATTTTCTTTTGTGCTGGCCCTTTTGATAGCATTCACTGTCAACCGGCTGGTTGGGCGTTACGGTTTACTGGGGCGACAATCTGTTTTGCCTGCATTGATGTATGGATTGTTGGTGAGTGGTTTTCTGAGTGTTCAGCGGCTGCATGTTGTTTGGGCATTTACCCTGGTTTTTCTTTTGGGGATTGAACAAATTATGGCCGCTGTGAACTCTTCCGGGAAGGAGAGAAGATGTTTTAATGCTGCTTTGCTTTTAGGCTTTGGATCTCTGATGTTTGCCAAGGGTCTTTTTTTCTATCCCTTGTTTATCATCGTTATGGGAGTTCTGAGGTTGCTTACCTTAAGGACTTTCATTGCCAGTCTTATGGGATTGCTATTGCCGTTTATTATTAGTACCGGTTATTTCTTTTTGTTTGGAAATATCGATGAATTCTTTTTGTTTATCTTTTTGAATCTATTGTCCAATACCGGACAGTTTAGTCACAATCTGGTGTCCCAGATTTATCTGCCTCTTATTGCTGTTTTTACTTTAATGGGTGTAGTCAACCTTGTTCGCTATATTCCCATTCAGAAAATTATCACGCGGAAGCATCTGAGAGTGGTTCTGTGGTTGATCTTTTATACTGCAACTGCTTGTTTGACACCATTTTTTTCGGTGGAAATCACCTCACTTGTGGCCATCGGTCCGGCCATCGTATTTGCTTTCTGGCTTGATAAAATGACCAAAAACTTTTGGAGAGAAGCTTTTTTGTGGTTTTTTATCTCCATTACTGCCACTGCACAATTTTTCCTTTGATATTTCAACAACCATGATCCGGGTATCAGATCCATTTTTGTAAAATATGCTGGAGATCATTAAGTTTTACAGGCTTCCCTATGTAATCGTCCATTCCGGCTTCCAGACATATTTCCCTGTCCCCTTTCAGGACATTTGCAGTCATGGCTATGATTGGGATCAGAACTCCTGCTTTACGAAGTTCCCTGGTTGCATCGAGTCCGTTGAGCACAGGCATTTGAACGTCCATCAGTATCAGGTCAATATTTTCTTTTTCTATCAGAATCATATCAAGGGCCTCCTGTCCGTTGTTGACGATAACACTTGAGAGTCCGATCCGTCCAAGCATCTTTTCAGTGATCTTTTGATTTATTGGATTATCTTCTACCATCAAAATGTTTTTGTTTTTTTGTACCGTAGTGATTTCCTGCAATGATAATTTTGTCACATCAACGCCAAAGATTAATTTGTTGATGGTGTTAAATAGCAAAGTGTGTTTGATGGGTTTTTCCAGAACCGAGTCACAACCTGCATAAGAATGTTTGCTTTGCGATGTAAAGAGAAGTGTTTTGCTGCTTGCAGCTATTTCTTTGATTTGATTAATAAAACCGTTATCATTATCACTGAATATATGGGAATCAATAATGATCAGGTCCATTTTATTATTTTTACGCAGTATATCTAGAGCCGATTTTTCGTCCTTTGCTGCCAATGGTTTAATTCCCCAGTTATGGAGGGTTTTTTTCAGTAATAAAAGATTGGTTTTGTGATTATCAATGATGAGAGCCTTGAGTGATTTCATGTGAGGGTTGTTGAACTCATTATTGATCTGTTTTCTGTTGATGGTAAATGGCAGGACAAAGTGGAACACAGAGCCTGGATTTTCTTCCGACCATGAAAAGTGGGGATTTGGACTTTCAACCCATATTTTGCCCCCCATCAGTTCTACCAGCATTTTTGATATGCTTGTGCCCAGTCCTGTACCTCCGTATTTCCGGGTAGTTGAACCGTCGGCCTGTGTAAAAGATTCAAATATTTTTTCTATTTTATCCGCAGGGATTCCAATTCCGGAGTCTTCAATGGCGAAATGAATTCTGACTTCTTCTCCGTTCTGACTTTCAATGTCTGCTTTCAGAACAACTTCTCCGTCCTGAGTAAATTTGACTGCATTTCCCATCAGATTTATGATGATCTGGATCAGCCTGCCTTCATCGCCTACCAAAGCGGAAGGAATGGTTTCTTCTACAGCTGCCAGAAGTTCAAGATTTTTGTCGTTACTGCGAAATGCCATTTGATCCAACAAATAATCAAAGGTTGAGCGTATATTGAAAGGATAAAGCTCAATTTTCATTTTTCCGGCCTCTATTTTAGAAAAGTCCAGAATGTCGTTTATGATATTGAGCAGATTGTCGCAGGAACGGCTGATTATGCTAATTACGTTTTGCTGATCCCGGCTCAGGCGTGTTTGTCCCAGTAGTTCGGTGGCTCCTATAATACCATTCATCGGAGTTCTGATCTCATGGCTCATATTCGCGAGAAACTCCGATTTGGCCTTGTTTGCAACGGCTTCGCGTTGTTGCATCTCCTTCTGTGCAGAAATATCCATGAATGCTTCCAGCCTGATGTTTCGATTATTTATTTTTACAGGAATGATATTCTTAAGGATCGTGCGGGAGATGTTGTTTTCCTTAATATTCAGATGTTCTTCCAGTGATGTGATGGTAATGCCGGATGCTTCATCCTTATATTGTTCTTTTTTTAATGTTTCGAAGAGTTGGTTATAGCTGTTCTTTTTTACGTATGATGTGGCATCTTCCAGATTGTCAAACCCCAGAATGGCAGCAGCCGTAAGATTGATTTCATTGATATTGCAATCTTCATCGGTAATCATAATTCCTACGGGCAGATTTTCGGTGATGGTTTTCAGGGTTTCAATCGATTCTTTTAATGATTGTGTCAGGAGTCGTTTTTCCGTAACATCTTCTTTTATGGCGATGAAGTTCGATATTGTGTTTTCTTCATTCAGTACCGGTGAAATGTAGACTTTATCCCAAGAAATTTCCCCTTTGAGGTTGACCGATTTGATCTCGCCGTTCCATGTTTTTCCTTCCTGAATGGTTTCCAGTAAAATAGCGGCAAATCTATCCTCTTTTTCCGATTGTAACAGATGAAGGCTTGTGCCTTCAATTTCTTTTTTTGTGACGTTATTTCTTTGCTCAAAGGACTTGTTGATGTACTCAATAATACCCCGGGTATTGGTAATAAGGATAGATACCGGGCTTTGTTCCACTGCTTTCAGTAGTTTTTTGTTGGTTTGTTCTGCCTTATACCGGTGAATAATAACAAGTCTGATTTGATTGATAATGATAAAGGTGATAAATCCTACCAGCAGTGAGAAGAAAATCAAAACCAGATATTTAATTCTGGTGTACCGTTCAAAAACAAAAATACTTCGTTCATTAAGTGCTGAAATTGTTTTGCTGATTTGAAATGAAATTTGATTCTCGATTTCGTAAAGACGGGAAAAAAGACTTTCGGCCTGTTTCTGGTAAAAATTTATGGTTTCATTGTCAACTTTGCCTTGTTGTGACCCGGCGGCAAACTGACCTTTGAGCGAACCGGTCATTTTGGCTGAAAGAGATTGTAGTTCATACAACAGAGGGGTGATGTCCCTTATTTCAGAGATGGAACCGGTATACTCATCTGGTTGGTGTTCTATAACCTCCTGAATGCGGTCCATGTCTTCCATGTTTACCGCTTTAACCACTGTAATGCTTCCGCCTTTGTCCAGTTTATTCAGTATGTTGAGACATCGTTTGATGCGCTCCCGTATCTCAGATTGCACATTGGTTAATTGTTGGGGATGTGTTATGTTCGAGTAGGATTTGAAATCCAGATTGATGTGAAGGAGATTTTCCGAAAGCAAAGCTTCAATTCTTTGTTTTTGTTCCTGATTGCGTATTGTATCTTGATAGTGCAGGGTGTAGGCTTTATCGAAATAATTTTCAATGACAAGTATTGTGGCGATTGTAAACAAGAATATCCCCAGCAGAAGGTATAATTTATTGATCAAAGGCTCGGTGAAATAACCTTTCTTCTGTCCGAATGGTATCTGTCTGAATATGTTTTTGTTTTTTTTTGTGGACACGATTTATTTATTGGTTATGGTGTCTGTCAGAAAATATGGAAATTTAATTTCCTTTCATGCTCTCTATGGAATATTTGCTAAAAATCTGTTGTCCCTTTTCCGAGATGAGCATTTTGATGTATTTTTTTGAATTTGCGGGATGCAATCCATCCTTGAGGACAACGGCCATGGCCGGATGATATTTTAATGTGGATGGAATGGTTATGGTATCTACCGGCATTTCCCCCTTATTGCTGTAATATTCCGACTTCCAGTTAATGGCTACTGATGCCTGGTTGGCAGCAATATTGTGGATCAATCCACGTGAATCGGTGGTGAAAAACAGAACCGACTTCATGACTGGGTCGTAAATGGAATGATGTTTAAGAAGTAAACTGGTGGCAAGTCCTAAGGTGCTGCTCTCAGGATTGGCGAGAATAATGCTGTTTACCGGATTATGTAGATATTGCAGGTCACCATTGAAATCTTTTGGATTCCCGGCTTTCACCATAAAAACAAGAGTTTGGTATCCAAGAAACACTGAGTCGGTGATGAAGTGCGGGTTTGATTTGAGTATATTGTCGATGGACTGGCGGCTGTCGGGAATATAGATATCGGCTTCGCGGTGGTAATAAATCTGGCTGGTTAGATTTCTGGCGCAGTCGTTTTTAATTTGTACTCTAAGGCCTGAGGATTTTTCAAAAGTTGTTGTTATTTCCCTGATGGGAGCAAGGATCCCGTTTTCACAATAAACGATAAGGTCAGCTCCTTTGTTTTCTTTGGATGTGTTGGACATACACCCTGAAGAAAGAAGTATAATAATTGTAAAAAATGAAATCCTGAAAATATTCACGTAATCAGATTAAGTTGTTTGATAATATAAACTCTGCTGCTATGTTAATTATTATTATACAGGAATGTACCAATGCAAGTTACAATGTGAATAAAATAACTTCATCTTTTTAGTCACAAATTGAAAGTGTTTAGTCAAAGAATTGCGTTTGATTAGATTCTCAACTTAATGTCAGGGGTGGTGATTGCTTTCCCGGGCCGGCATTGAGCCAAATTATTGCGGCAGCCGGTTATAATTCATCGAAATTCATCGAAAATTATTATTTGGACTTACGACTGAGAAAATGCTTGCGAATCCATCGCGGCACCATAAATGTCCCAAGGATCAGGTAAGGATAGTAGCTTATTGCCCTCCAGAAAAAAGCCATGGCAATACCGGTTCCGGCTGGTATAAATACTGCCAGAAACTCTTTAAATACGTATTCGGCGAATCCGCTACCACCCGGTGTGGGACTGATGAGCATCATAATCCACATAACCAGTTGCTTGGCAAAAACATGAAAGTGCTCTTCCCAACTGAGCCACTTAATGCCCAGAAAAGTTATTATCAGTGTGTTGACCACCCAATAGCGGGCTGTCCAGCTAAAGAAGGTGGCTCCGAATGCTTTTAACCATTTGCTCATCGGCCAGTCGCTGAATTCTTTCGATGTTTGAATTAAGTCGGTTCCCGATTCGTTCGCATGCGGGCGCCATTTACGGATAATGGGGAGTTTAAAGATCATCAGCAGCAGCCATTTTAACCCGCGTGGATTAAAAAATAATCCGTAACTTAATATCAGTGTGTAAAGTAGTTTTAATATATAACCGCCAAAGGCCAGCAGAAAGAAATGATTCTGATACCAGGGAACAATTGGGGCGGTAGCGTCCAAAACAAATATATCAGAACGCCCCAGTAATAATAATATGATGGGAAATGTCAGTATGAAATAGATCTCATCCAGAAACGAGGTGACCATGACCACCGCTGTGCTTCGTCCCAGCCGGATGCCCTCTTTGTTAAGAAAAAAGATGGCCACACTTGTACCTCCGATGGCCGACGGAGTTATTGCAGAGGTAAATTCCCAAAGCATAACAATATTAAATGACTTGCGCCATGTTAATTCCTTGTTGGTGAGGATCCGAAGACGCAGAATGTAGCCGAAATCGCGTATGCCCATTAAAAAAAAAGAAACCAGAAGCCAAAATACCGACCATGCAGTAAAAGATACAAAATTGAAACTTTCAGGATCGAATTCCTTGTACAGCAGATAGCCGGTAACCGACAAACCGATCAATACAGGCCAGATGATTTTGCCCGGTTGTATGCTTTTTATGATTTTTCCTGAATTGTCTGTCATCCTTAAATACTAGGCGTAAATGATTTTGGAATGGGGAGGAGGGCGAGGGTGAATTCTTTTGTTTTTATTTCTGAATCTCCCCGCCACATAAAGCAACAAATTTACATTATTGAATTAACAACTGAAAGAGACTGTGTTAAACTTTCTGAAAATGATATTAATAAAAATAAAAAAACCGGACTTTAAGTCCGGTTTTACGTATACTTTGTAAAGTAAGAAAGTGGAGATGAGGGGAGTCGAACCCCTGACCTCGTGACTGCCAGTCACGCACTCTAGCCAACTGAGCTACACCCCCGTTTTCAGAGTTGCAAATATATATGAAAATCGGGACTTTGACTAAAAGAATTTTAAAAAAAAAATCAGTTTTGACTGATTGTTATTAATGAGTTGTGGTAATGGTTTGATTTTTAATTGGTGGGAAGGCATTCCGAATAACTGCTGTTAGCTTTCAGCAGGTAAAAAGAATTATTGCTTAGAGTTGATTTAGTAATTCTAATTTTTCGTCTCTAAAGAAAAACAGATTCGAGGAATAATGAAATGGAATTTTTAAGATTATTAACCAGGCACTAAAATTTGATTTATGGAAGCAAAAAAGTCACCAAAAGCAGATTTGGAAAGCAAAAGGACAATCTTTATGCAGATTGGGCTGGTTGCAGTACTCTCTCTCGTTTTTATTGCCTTTGAGTGGAATTCTACTGAAGCAGGTACTTTGGAAGACTTTAAGATCGATGAAAAAGGATTGGAGGTGGAGATTATCCCAATTACCCGGACAAAAGAAGTAAAACCACCAGAGTTGCCTCAGCTAACAAATGTTTTGATTCTTGTGGAAAACGAAGTGGAGCTTGATGATGATTTAATTATTGTAGATTCGGATTTTGATGACGATACCCGGGTAGATTTATCAAATATGGGCATCGAAGAAGAGCAGGATGACAATTCCGTTTTTATACGGGTGGAAGAGATGCCTGAATTTCCTGGTGGCAATATGGGTTTAGCCAGATATCTGGCTAACTCGGTCAA
>JBEPWN010000033.1:0-13149 GCA_041642395.1 Marinilabilia sp.
TGGTCAATGCCGATTCAACGTTTTCAAAGCTGTCATCGTGTTGTTGATTCTTTGCCATATCGTATTTAAGTTTTTTTCTGAATGCAAATGTAATTCTTTTCGATATGATTCAAAACACGGTTTGGTAAATTTTTTATTCTTGCTGCCGTATCTCTGTTTTTGTTTGATTACTTTTGTACTTAGCGAACTGATTTTATATGTACCTGAAACATCTGAATATTCTCAATTATAAAAATATTTTGCAGGCTGAACTGTCATTCTGTGATGGGATTAACTGCTTTGTCGGACGCAACGGAGCCGGCAAAACCAATCTTCTGGACACTATTTATTATCTTTCGTTTTGTAAAAGTTACTTCAATGTCATCGACAGTCAAAATATCAGCCACAACGAAGACTTTTTTGTGATTCAGGGCAGTTTTGACCGCAACCAGCATGATGAACATATTTATGTGGCTTTAAAGCGGAATCAGAAAAAGCAGTTTAAAAGAAACAAAAAAGAATACAGCAGGTTATCGGAGCATATCGGATTGCTTCCTTTGGTCATGATCTCCCCGTCTGATGAAAGGCTCATCGTTGAGGGAAGCGATCAAAGGCGCAAATACATCGATAGTGTTGTTTCTCAATACGACAAGTCTTATCTTGATTTGTTGATTCGCTACAACCGGGCTCTTATGCAACGGAATGCATTGCTTAAAAGGGCGGGAAGAATGGATTCATCTACATCTGCCCAGCTCGATGTATGGGATGAGCAAATGATGTCTATGGGGCAAAACATTTTTCATCAGCGAACAGATTTTATTGAGCAGTTGGTGCCGGTATTCAGAGAGTTTTATGAATACATCAGCGGTGGTCATGAAATAGTTGACTTTGTTTACCAATCGCATCATCAAAAAGGCAATGTGCTTGAAATGCTACGCGAAAACCGTGAGCGGGATATGATTTTGGGATATACCACCCGGGGAGTGCATAAAGATGATCTGCAATTTTTGCTTGGTGGTCAGCCGGTGAAAAAAGAAGGTTCACAAGGGCAGAAAAAAACTTTTTTGATCGCGCTAAAACTGGCTCAGCATGAATTTCTGTCGAGGCACAATGGATTTGGGCCTGTATTGTTACTGGATGATGTTTTTGATAAGCTTGATGCTGACAGAGGCAGCAGACTAATTCAGTTGGTTTCGCAGGAGCGGTTCAGACAAATTTTTATTACTGATACCCAACATTCCAGGCTTTCTGATATAGTGGAACAAACCGGGAAAGAAAACAGATTTTTTGAATTAAATGATGGGGTTGTTGTTCAGTGATTTTATTTTTTGAATAATTGTTTCCCTTTTTGAAGACAAACTTTATGGCATATAAGTATCGCAACAACAGAAATAACTCGGTCCAGCCTCTTCAGGATATATTGAAAGAGATTATTGGAAAGCAGCCATCCTTATCGAGTGGAATATATTTATCGCGGATACCAGAAGCCTGGAATGAGGTAATGGGACCATCGGTGGCGCGTGTTACCAAAAGTGTTTATTTCCGAAACGGGGTGGTTTATGTTGCCCTTCACAGCAGTATTATCCGTCACGAACTTATGATGCATCGCGATCAAATCATTCGTAATCTGAATGATCGCATTGGAAGTATCATTGTTACAGATATTATACTCAGATAATAGCGCTAATCTTCTGATTTAACCTCAACCATTACTGTTCCTTCTTTTACTACATCATCTTCTTTTGCCTTCACACTTGTTACAATCCCGGTGATCGGTGATTTTAATTCGTTTTCCATTTTCATGGCCGACAGTATCACAAGGGTTTGATTTTCTGTCACCTGGTCGCCCGGGGAAACTTTCACCGAAATGACCTTGCCGGGAATTGGAGCAGTTATTTTTTCTGAGCTACTACCTCGTTTTTTATCGCGGGTGCCTATTGGACCTGCAGAGGAAATTTCTATGTCGAAGGTCTGAAACCGGGTATTTACTGTGTATAAATCCTTTTTTTCGCTTTTGATAATTTCCATGTTGTGACTTATTCCTTTGTGAAGCACTGAATAAACTCCTTTTTCAACTTTTTCCACATCAAGGGTATATTCCCGGTTTCCGATGGTTACCATTAACATGGATCCTTCTCTTTTAATGATCTTTACTTCTTCGTGATGTTTGCCGTGTTTTGCAAGTATTTTCATAGTTCCGGCTGGCTTAAAAAATATGTAAAATGATTATTTATCACTAATAACTGGCTTTTTGGATTCCAACTTTTAAATTATTGGCTAAAACGGGTTGAACCGATTAAAACGTCCGTATTCTTTCCAGTTTGATTTTTTATTGGAACCGTTGGTGGTTTGTATTTTTTTACTGATATGGAACTGATGATCAACATATGCCATAATCATCGCCAGATCTTCGCATTCACAATCCTCCGGACAGAGATCTCTATTCCTTAGAAAATCATCGTTTTTTGCAATGAAATGCGTGTCATATTTTCCGTCAATAAAATCAGGCGTGTTCATAATTTTTTCCAGGAATTTTATATTTGTTTTCACACCAGTGATCTTATATTCAAAGAGGGCTCTCTTCATCCTTGCCACTGCTTCTTCGCGATTCCGGGCCCAAACAATCAGTTTGGAAATAAGAGGGTCATAATGAACAGTGATCTCATAGCCCTCATAAATATATCCATCTGTCCTTACCCCCAGCCCCAAAGGCTCAGTAATATGCAAAACCCGTCCTGCCCCGGGCATAAAATTATTTTGAGGGTCTTCCGCATAAATCCGGCACTCGATGGCATGTCCCGATTTTTGAATATCATCCTGGCTAAATGGTAGTGGCTGACCATCGGCAATGGATATTTGTGCTTTCACTAAATCAATGCCGGTAGTTCTTTCCGTGATGGGATGTTCAACCTGAAGACGGGTGTTCATTTCAAGAAAATAGAAATTCATGGAAGCATCTACCAAAAATTCCACTGTGCCTGCTCCCGTATATCCCACTGAGGCAGCAGCTGCTATAGCTCTGTCTGTCATTGCATGGCGCACTTCTTCAGAAATAAACGGTGAAGGTGTTTCTTCAACCACTTTCTGATGACGACGTTGAACCGAGCACTCCCTTTCATACAGATGTACGATATTTCCATATTCATCACCCAGAATCTGAACTTCGATATGATGAGGAGAATCCAGGTACTTTTCCATGTAAACGGAATCATCACCGAATGCATTAAGTGCTTCTGATTGGGCTCTGCGGATGGAAGTGATGAGTTCATCGGGACTGGTAACAAGTCGCATGCCTTTACCGCCACCACCTGCAGATGCTTTTATCATGATAGGATATCCGATTGCGACGGCCATCGTGTGGTTGTCTTCATCGTTTTCTGAAAGTTTGCCTGAACCGGGAACTACCGGAACGCCGGCTTTGATCATCAGTTCCCGGGCATGCATTTTGTCCCCCATGGCAAGGATGGCTTGAGACTGAGGTCCTATGAAAATGAATCCTGAATCACGTACTTTTTGAGCAAATTCAGCATTTTCTGATAAAAATCCATAGCCTGGATGAATGGCGTCTGCACCACTTTTTTTTGCGATTTCCAGAATTTTCGTAATGTTCAGATAACTTTGGCCAGACGGTCCCGGACCCACGAGCCATGCTTCATCTGAGTAACGTACATGCATGGAAGTGCGGTCGGGCTCAGAATAAATGGCGACACTCTTGATGCCTGATTCACGGCATGATCGCACTATACGTACAGCAATTTCCCCGCGATTGGCAACCAGTATTTTTTGAATCATAAGTAAACTAGCTTGTGTATTGCTTTTGTTTCCGATATGTTAACAATTTGAAATAAATACGGTTCAAATTATTACGATGTACATTTTGATATTTACTGAAACATAAACAAAAATTCATGTAAATAATCTTCAGATGTAGTGGTTTATGATAGGATAGGATTATAATATATTACACTAGCTATAATCAATAGTCCGTTAAAGAAAGCTTAAACGCAGAGACACAAAGACGCAAAGCTTTTATTATTAAAGAGTTGCAGTTATTTGGTGTCGTTTTCCAATGCGTTTATTATCAGCTGCTTGTAAAAGTTTAACGGAGTATTGTATAATCATAAGTCTTTAAAAATTTACTGCTTATATGATTTTTTAGATCTTTGGGTAATGTCAGTACCTGAAATCCACACTAATGACTATTTGACTAAAAACTACTGACTGATTTACTTAAAGCTATACAAATATATTTAATTGAATATGTGAAAGTATTAATTTGTTTTATAAAAACAATAAATACCAGCTTTTTTAATTCATGAGTTTTCGTCATTAGATATCAAAAACTACAATCAACAGCAGGGAAATTTGATTCAGGGAATAAGGAACTATTTTCAAATTTGAGGGGAAGGTGGTAAATTCAAAGGGTTATTAAATTTTACACTAATGAATTTCTAACAGCTAAATTATTAAGATTTAATTTAAATAAAAAGATATGAAGGTTTGATTTAAACCAAAAGCAGGTGATTAATCTTATATTGCAAACATATTCATTAAAAATTATAATATTATGCTGAACAAGAAAGTTGAAAAGAAACTTGTAGAGCAAATTGAGAAGGAGGGTTATTCCTCAAGTCTTTATCTTGCAATGGCCAGTTGGGCTGATACCAGTGGGCTGGAAGGCACCGCAAAGTGGATGTATGCACAGTCGGACGAAGAGCGCATGCATATGTTGAAAATTGCAAAATATGTAAATGAGCGTGGTGGAAGAGCCATTGTCAGTTCTTTTGATAAACCACCTTCAGAGTTTAAAAATGTGAAATCCATGTTCGAACAGGTTTTTGAACATGAGCAAAAAGTGACAGCATCCATCAATGATATTGTTGAAGTTTGTCTGAATGAAAAAGATTTTACCACTCACAACTGGCTGCAATGGTTCGTGAATGAGCAAATTGAAGAAGAAGCCTCGGTTTCCGGCATTCTGGATAAATTGAAGCTGCTGGGAGAGCATAATCTGTACCTGTTTGATCGTGATATCATGAGCATGCGGGGTGGCTTACCAAGCAGTCTGGAGTAAATTTTTGATTTTTTGACATGCCATTCAATAGACTGTTAGATGTAAGATTTAAGTACCCCAGACGCTGGGAAGAAAGCAGTAGCTCATAGCTGAAAGGGAAGTTTGATTGCCCTTTTGCGACATATCCAAACGACTAACGTTCTATTGATATGATTAAGCATGATTATATTCTGCGGATGATTGAAGAAATCGGAAAGTTTTTATCTAACCTGCTTTATTCATAAATTATCTATTAAGATGCTCAACTACCGGCAAAACACAAGCGTCCTCGCCAAATTTGATTTGAAAATAGCTCACTATTTCCTGCTTCAAATTTTCCTGCGGTTGCTCGTGTTTTTTGATATTTGAGCATCTCATTAATTATTGATGAGTTGTAGCCATTTGTTGTTATTTAAATATTTTATTGTCAGATGCTTGCAAAAGTTTAACGGAGTATTTAATGTTGAAAATAACTAAAAAAAGAGGGCCGGTTTTTCCGGCCCTCTTTTTTGTCATTTATTTCAATATTCGTCATTAAAAAATATTCGAAATTTTAATGCCTGCATAGATGGTTCTGGGAGAAACAGGTCCGTAAATATAACCTGGGTCACGGTCTTTTCCTGTATCAAAATCATTTTGATAACTGTTGAGTATATTTTTCGCACCGGCAAAGATATCGAAATCGCCCCAATTGCTTTCTAAACAATAGGTTAGTTTTACTGACCAGTCAAAAAATGTATCCGATTCGTTAAGAAGGCCTTCCTCTGGATTGGAAGCACGGGGGCCAAAGTAAGGGATTAGCATTTTGCCGGTGTAAGTGCCATTTGTTGCTATTTCCCAAGGGCTGTCAGGAGTCCAGTTAATGGTGAAATAACCATAATTGTCCGGGGTACGAAAGAAGCGGGTTTCATTGAACTCCTGAGGTGCCCCGTATTTACTTGTTTGTATGGTATATCCACTTGCAATGCTCAAATGTTCTGAAGTTGACCAGTTGGCTTCCAGGTTTAATCCCTGAACGGTTGCACCTTCTTCTTCATTTACTCTGGTATAAACGACCCTGCCCTCAGCATTGGGAGTGCCAATTTCATTGGAAAAAGGATTTGTCAGTTGCGTATGAAAATATTCAGTCAATAATTCAAGACTTGATGATTCGCCTTCAACAACATAGCTAAGCGAACCAGTATAAGAGTGGCTTGTTTCCTGTGTCAGATCGGGATCGTTTTTGTGGATGACCTGGCGGCTGTCTGATGTTTCAATATGAAGATCTTCATCGAATACCTGAGGTGCCCGATATCCTTTTGCATAGCTCAGGCGTATTTGAAATGGACTGGTAACTCCATATAACATTGTGAGTCGCGGGCTAAGAACATTGTTTGCAATTTCATTGCTGGTGGCATTATCAGTAATGCTATACCGATCCAGGCGTAAACCTCCTGAAACGGATAATTGACCTAATTTACGTTCCAGTTGAGCATATCCACCGGCAACCATGGTTTTCTGATCAGCGATGGTACGCGCCGGAATATTCTCTTTAATCACTTCCATGGTATTTTCATCAACTAAAAAATCGCGGTAGCCAAGTTTTTTATCAAGTAGATTTCCACCGTTCATTTCAGCGCCCAATATGAAGTCACCTTTTTCGGAAAGGAATTTGTATTGTAATCCGCCTGTATAGGTTAAATCTTTGGTATTGCCATAAGCATCGAGTGCTTGTCCGGCCCCATAATATGAGTCGCGATCGATGTTTTGAGCGGCCACAAATGTGGTTAATTCCTGATCTGCTCCGGTGAACAGGTGCCAGGATATGTTGGCTGAGTTAATTTGATGTTCGGTGGCTTCGGCTACCAGTGATTCATGCAGAGGAAAGTCAAACCGGTCACCGCCTCTCCGATATTCTTTAATATGAAACAGGTCCGTTACAATTTTGCTCCGGTATCCTGTGCGGAGGGACCACTGAGCGCCTAAAGTGGTGTTGTTGATCTCCGACAGTTCTGAAAAACCATCGTCATTGGCATCAAAAGGAGTGCGGTTCCTTATGGATCCATAGAGGGCCAGACCGTTTTTGTTTTCTTTATCGGACAGCGTTGCATTGAAATTTATTTGTTGCTCAGACCCGGGGTCAGCCTGATTGTAAAAACTGCCGATGTGAGCGTTTTGTGCGCTTATTGAATATTGGTTGTTCACCGGTTCGCGTGTAATTACATTTACTGTTCCTGCAATGGCATTGCTTCCGTATAGAGCTGAGCCGCCACCTCTGACAATTTCTACACGCTCAATCATATTTGACGGAAGCAGTTCCAATCCATATACAGCTGCAAGTCCACTGAAAATAGGTCGGCCATTTATCAAGATCTGCGTATATGGTCCGTCCATACCATTCATGCGAAGCGAATTTGCACCGCAATTTCCACAATTATTTTCTATTCTGAGCCCCGGACTGTAAGCCAGTCCCTCACTAAGATTGGCTGAATGTACAGCATCCAGCATGGCATTGCTTAACGAATTAACAATGACTGACGTTTCTTTTCGTTTCTGACTGTTGCGATCGGCTGTAACAACGACCTGTTCTAAACCCAGAATGTCTTCTTCAATTTCGAAGGATAAATGGTGGCTTTTGCCGGGTTCGATTGTTAGTTCCCTTTCAGTGGGTTTATATCCCAGTGCCCTAACCAGAATAGTACGTGTGCCTTCAGGAACCTGCATTTCATATTTCCCCTTATCTCCGGTAGCTGTTCCGATCATTGTTGATTTTACCTGAACTGTGGCATAGGGAAGAGGCATTCCGTTGGAAGTGATGTTTCCCTCTACGGTAGCCGTGGGAGGATTTTTTTCATCATCATCCGGATTATTTTTTGCAAAAGAAAAATGAGGGGATAATATTAAAACAGAGTTTATTATTATGAAGGAAGTAAAGTGCCTGAATGACATGTTAAAATGATTTTATGTTGTTGAGTTTTAGATCTCTGATTGAACAAGGAACGACATAGCCTTATTGATTCGTATGCTGAAGCACATGATATTGCGACTGAAAATCACTGATGCGAATTTCAAATTTTAATATGATTGCTATTGAAATTATTAACCGAATCGGTAAGCTTTATAAGAAAGCAGGAGGGCCCCTTAAATGCACAAAAACCCGAACAGATTTTGTGGCTTCAAAATGTCTTTGTGTTGATATAAACAGACTTTCATTTGCCTGAAAGGAGAAATCTGTAATGTCTTGCCTAAATAGATTATCAAGGCTTGAAAGAAGCGTGTAGCTGAAAATAGTATGATCGTGTTGCGCACCATTCTTGGGACCGGAAGGAGCGTCATCGCTTTTCTGTTCCTGGGTAAACGGATGTGCATGTACAACCCTGGTGCCATCATCGAGCATATGCGTATGCAGGAAAAATGCATATGAAGCAATTATCAGACAGTTTGCAAAAAGCAGTGAGAGACTTATTGTCTTTTTGCTTTTAGGAGAACGCCAATATGTGTACAGCTTATTCATCGGTTGCAAAAATAGTCATTAAGCACGAATGCTCCAATCCCTATTTGTTGGCATTTTTTCAACCTCCTGATTTTTTTGTGTTGATGTATGCGTTTTTATGAAGATACTCCACAACTCGATCGCGGAAGTCACCTTGAATGATAATCTCACCATCTTTTACTGATCCTCCGGCACCGCACATGCTTTTTAATTTTTTCCCAAGATACTGAAGATCATTTTCTGTCCCCTGAAAACCGGTGATCAGAGTGACAGTTTTGCCTTTCCTGTTTTTACGATCAAGTAAAATGCGCAGGTTCTGCTTTTCGGGAGGCAATGTTTCTGTGGTATCTTTTTCAATGAAGTTGTCAGGATCAAAATCCGGATTGGTGCTGTAGACCATTCCGCCTTTTTGTTTATTTTTATTTTTTGCCATATGCTGATGTTCGTTTTTATATCACAAAAATAAGGGATATTTTTTGGTTGACCATTGACTAATAGTTTATATATCAATAGTCCGTTAAGCTATGGCCAGTTGTGACTGTTAAAAATGAGCGAATCCAGGTATGTCGGTCCAAAAATCCCACACCGTTATTCGCCAGTGTTGCCTGGCGGGCACATTTTTAATGTATGCCCTGGCCAGTCATTTGCTTTTTTGCGCAATTCCATTTTTTCGGTAATTAAAAAAACAATTCCTGATTGCTACAAATTTTTGTTATTTTTATACATTGTAAATTAGATTGCCAGATACTCCTTTTTTGTCACCCACAAAGGTTATTATTAGTTTTGCAATCAATTTTTTGACAGATCGTAACTAAAAAAATAAGATCATAATATAATTGTAAGGGATTGTTAAAATGATTTGTTTTAGAATTTTTTGTTGAAAAGTTTCATGCCGGATTTATATTTTTTGAGGCATATGCCATTGACTTTTAGATTAATGTGCTTTCGGCACTGCTCTATATATCATTTCTTTAACAGTAAAATATCGTGGTTGCTAAAATATAAATATGTCAATCTTACTTGAATAACCTAAATCTAATGTCAAGTAAACCAGCAATCTATAAAAATCAATCTTAACACATGAATAAAGTTGTAAGCAAAGAATTTTTCTCAGAAAATGTGGTGCGTCTTGAAATTGAAGCTCCCCGCATTGCAAAATCACGGCGCGCCGGTCATTTTATTATCTTACGTGTGGATGAAAAGGGAGAACGTATTCCACTAACCATCGCAGGTTCTGATACTACTAAAGGAACCATCACATTAGTTATTCAGACCGTTGGTGTTACTTCACGTAAACTGGCAGCACTCGAGCCGGGTGACAATATACTGGATATGGTTGGTCCGCTGGGACAAGCTACTGAAGTAAAGAAAGTAGGAACAGTATTGGCATGTGGCGGAGGGGTTGGTGTGGCACCGTTATTACCAATTGTAGAAGCTAACAAAAAAGCCGGAAACCGTGTTGTTTCAGTAATTGCCGCCCGAAGCAAGGATTTAATTATCCTTGAAGATCAGATTCGTAAATATTCGGATGAGGTAATTGTAATGACCGATGATGGATCTTATGGGGAAAAGGGGCTGATTACCGAAGGAATGGAAAAAGTTATTCAGCGGGAAAAAGTTGATGAAGCTGTGATTATTGGTCCGGCTGTTATGATGAAGTTTGCTTCTGAAGTAACACGGAAACACAAGATACCTTCAATAGTTAGCCTGAATACGATTATGGTTGATGGCACAGGAATGTGTGGAGCCTGTCGGGTATCCGTTGACGGAAAAACAAAATTTGTTTGTGTTGACGGTCCGGAATTTGATGCCCATAAAGTTGATTTTGATGAAATGATGAAACGACTTAACGGATACAAAGAATTTGAGAAACAGGCCGATGAAAATTACCTTAATCAGCTGAAAAAATAAAGTACAGACATTCTATGGAAGCTAAAGATAAATTGAAACAGGAAAGAGACGCAGCCTGGCGAAAAGAATTGCGTGGAAAAATAAAAAATAAGGAGCGTACAGATTTTGAACGGGTGGAAATGCCTGAGGCAGATCCACAGGAAAGAAGTCGTTCTTATATTGAAGTAAATAGGGGGCTTTCTGTTGAACAGGCCATGCTTGAAGCTCGTCGCTGCCTCGATTGTGCCAACCCTACCTGTATTGAAGGATGCCCGGTTGAAATCAATATTCCCAAATTTATTAAAAACATTGAGCGGGAAGAGTTTTTGGAAGCAGCCAAAACACTGAAGGATACCAATACCTTGCCAGCTGTCTGCGGTCGTGTTTGTCCCCAGGAAAAGCAATGTGAAGAAAGCTGTTTTTATACTCAGAAACTTGGGAAAACACCTGTGGCAATTGGTTATTTGGAGCGTTTTGCTGCTGATTTTGAAATTGAATCGGGCAAAATCTCGGTACCTGAAACCGCCCCTTCCAACCACATTAAAATTGCATGTATTGGTTCAGGGCCTGCCGGCCTTTCATTTTCCGGTGATATGGCTAAGCTTGGATATGAGGTAACTGTTTTTGAGGCTCTTCATGAAATTGGAGGAGTTTTAAAATATGGAATTCCTGAATTCCGCCTACCCAATAAAGTGGTTGATGTTGAAATTAACAATCTTAAAAAAATGGGTGTCAGTTTTGAACCCAATTTTATTGTTGGAAAAACAGCCAGCATCGAAGATTTGAGAGAAGAAGGATTCGAAGGATTTTTTGTTGGAAGTGGAGCCGGTCTGCCCCGTTTCATGGGTATTCCCGGAGAGAATCTGATCGGTGTGCTTAGTTCAAATGAATATCTGACACGGGTCAACCTGATGTCGGCTAACAAAGAAGAGAGAGATACCCCCATACTTAAAGGAAAGAAAGTAGCTGTTATTGGTGGTGGTAACACTGCTATGGATTCGGTACGTACTGCTTTGCGTTTGGGTGCGGAAAAGGCCATGATCATTTATCGCAGATCGGAAGAAGAAATGCCGGCCCGAGTAGAAGAAATAAAGCACGCCAAAGAAGAGGGAGTGGAATTTATGAATCTCCAGAATCCCATTGAGTTCATAGGTGATGCAAACGGATATTTACGGCAGATCAGAGTTCAGAGGATGGAACTTGGCGAACCTGATGCAAGCGGACGACGTCGTCCGGTTCCTGTTATGGGATCAGAATATTTGCTTGATGCAGATACCGTGGTTGTTAGTGTCGGTGTTTCACCCAATCCATTGATTCCTCAGTCGATGCCTGATCTTAAAACAACTGACTGGAGCACTCTTGTTGTGGATGAGCAAACTTTGCGTACATCTGTTCCTTTTATTTTTGCCGGAGGCGATATTGTTCGTGGCGGTGCTACTGTAATTCTTGCAATGGGCGATGGTCGCCGGGCTGCTGCTTCGATGCACAAACAATTGTCGGGCAAAGGAAAAGAAGAGATTGTTTCCACCGAAAACAAATAATAAAGCAAGGTGTTGACATTTTACTGCTTAAAACTATTTGACTATGACAGATTTGAAAACCAAATACCTTGGTCTAGAACTCAAAAATCCTCTTCTTATTGGGAGTTCGGGGTTAACAAGTTCGGCTGATTCTATAATTAAAATGGCCGATTTTGGCGCATCCGGAGTCGTATTAAAGTCTCTTTTCGAGGAGGAAATTATCATGGAACACGAGAAAGCCATGAGCGAGAAAATGGGACATCAGGAAAACAATCTTGAATTTCTCGATTACTTTGATTATCAGTTAAAAAAAGGGACCTTTGATAAAACCCGGAAATTGATTGATGACATTAAAAGCAATACGCAGATTCCGGTTATTGCCAGCATCAATTGCTATTCGGTAGGGGAATGGTTTTCGTATGCCAAATTGCTCGAAGATTCCGGTACCGATGCTCTTGAATTGAATCTTTTTCGCATTCCCTCTAAGATCAGTATGGAAGCGGCTGATATTTTAAAAGAGTATTATGAAATTGTAAAGAGGGTGAAGGAACATGTCTCTATTCCGGTATCAGTTAAGATCAGCCCCTATTTTACAGATCTTGGCAATGTGGTTTCACAATTTGATATGCTCGGTGTAGAAGGTGTGGTGATGTTTAACCGTTTTTACAATCCCGATTTTGACCTTGATAATGATCGGGTTGTTTCTGGTCCTATATATTCCGGCCCTAATGATTATACCAATGCTTTAAGATGGATCTCTATTCTTAAAGAACAGGTGACATGTGATCTGTGTGCTTCAGGTGGAGTTCATTCTGCTGATACTTTGTTTAAGATGTTGCTGGCCGGGGCCAATGCTGTTCAGGCTGTTTCTGTTATTTACAAAAATGGAGCCGGTTATATTCGCGATATGCTTGCCGGTGTTCAAAACCGAATGGAGAAAAAGGGTCTCGAAAACATTGAGCAAATTCATCAGTTAGGATTGAAAATTGCTCCTGATCAGGGAGAAATATTTGAGCGTGCTCAGTTTATGAAGTATTTTGGACATCATGAACAATGACCAATCAAACCAATAATCAATGAACAATGACCAATAACCAATCAAACCAATAATCAATAATCAATGATCAATGAACAATGATCAATCAAACCAATGAATAATGATCAATTGACCATCCTGATATCTTGTATGGTATAAAAAAAAAGACTAATTTTGCGCCACATTTGCGTATAGTAAT